>JBDSDS010000349.1:0-6041 GCA_039920445.1 Chloroflexia bacterium | reverse complement strand
CGCGCCGGGCGTGCATAAGCCCCTCGAAATCGTTAAGTTGCTGTTTGTTTGGTAGCTCCCCGTTTATCAGCAGGTAAAAGACCTCCTCGAAAGACGACTTCTCGGCAAGGTCCTGTATCTGGTAGCCACGGTAGCTCAAGCGGCCCTCGGTCCCTTCGACCAGGCTGATTGAGCTGGTGCCTATAACGATACCTTCAAGGCCCTTCGGTCGCGCGCCGTTCGAGTCTTCTTTCTTCTTGTCTATATCTGCTGTTGCTTTGGGGGCTGTGGTTCCTTTGGCGTCATTCTTGTCAGTCATCTTTGCACTCCCCTTCTACGTTGAAAATCTGTCTGCAAGTGGGGCCACTCAGGGAGGGGTCCCCAACCCGCACAATAAGCCATCATTTGGCTATAGTATACTCATAACCGTTATTTTTGGCACGGTATCAAAATAGCTATAGTCTTAACAAGACGCCAAGAATACAAAGAAGACAAGGGACACCAAGGTTCTTCTGGGTTTTGTTTTACCATAGTGGCACAGAACGCTCAGATTATTCCAGCCCCTCCAGCAGGCTCTCGTCCATGTCGAACGAGTTTTCCTGGGCGGGAAAGCGGCCACCCTGCACGTCTTGTTTGTACTCCTGAAATGCCTGGTTGAGGACAGCGCTGAGGTCGGCGTATTTGCGGGCATGCTTGGGCGTGAAGTCGGGATACCAGCCGAGGATGTCGTGTACTATCTGCACCTGGCCGTCGCACCCCGCCCCAGCGCCTATGCCTATAGTCGGGATGCTCAACTTACGTGATATGAGCGCCGCCAGGGGAGTTGGCACCGTCTCAAGCACCAGCGCGAACACGCCTGCTTGCTCCAGCGCCAGAGCATCATGCAAAATGCGTTCTGCCGACATGCGTGTCTTGCCCTGGATTTTGTGCCTGCCGAAGACGTTTATCGACTGTGGTGTTAGCCCCAGGTGGCCCATCACCGGGATGCCCGCAGCCACCATCCGCCCCACTGCCTCCGCAGATGCGGCCCCTTCCATTTTGACCGCTCTTGCTCCACCTTCTTGCATGATACGCCCAGCATTCTTGAGGGCTTCCTCCACACTGATGTTATAGCTCATGAAGGGCATATCACCCACCACCAGCGCGCGCTGCGCACCACGGGTTACTGCTTTGATATGGTGGATCATGTCGTCCATCGTTACAGGTACCGTGCTGTCGTATCCGAGCATCACCTGTCCAAGCGAGTCGCCCACCAACAGGGCGTCTATACCGGCGGCATCGGCGAGGCGCGCGGTTGAATAGTCGTATGCGGTCAGCATAACGATCTTCTCGCCCCTGGCCTTCATCGCCTTGAACTTGGTGGTCGTCATATGGTCGGGGCGGGCATGGGTCATATTATTTGTAGGCACCTCTGCAACTGACATGGTCTATTTCCCCTTGCTTGTGAGCCGCTCTATCTGGCCGAGGTGGCTTTCATCATGTTTGAGGCCGTTGAGGAAGCGGCGCACGCAGTTTATCGGTGGGACGCCTTCTCTAGGTGTATATGTGTTGTCGAGGTAAGGTTGGTCGGGCCACATATCGAGGCTGGCAAGTCTCATGCGGCGGCTTTCTTCAAGGCGTTCGCGGCACTGCTGGATGGCGGTGACGGTGCGCCAGGGGACTTCGCTTCTCGACCGACCATGGTGCTCCACACCCCGCCCTAACTCGGCGGCTAATGCAGCGGCTTCTTCGGCTGATGCGGTGGTATGGACAATCACGTGTCCCAGCGTCCAGGGCATGTTTAACTCGGCTTCAGTTGCCGCTGTCGGATCGTTTGCCTCCGGGTCTTCGGGCTCCTGTGTCACCTCAGCATCCGAGCAACTCTCTATAAGTTTCAGCATTCTGTCTACCATCTGGTTTGTCAATTCGCGCAGGTCGTGTGTTGTTAATTCGGTGTCGTTCAATGACGTCACACTGTTCATAGAAGGCTCCTAATCTAATAATTCTTCAAGTTGTCGGGCCGTGTCGGCATCGAGGCCGCCCTTTTCGATTGCGAGAGGCAGTGTCAGGCGTGCCAGGTGGCGGTAGAGATGAGCCATGTCGGGTGAGAAGATATCGAGGGCTTCCAGGTGCCGGGCTACAGTGCCTGTATCCCCACGAGCGATAGGCCCGGTGAGGGCACCCGGCAGGCCGACGTCGCCGAGGTTCTCGATTGTCCCCCGCAATAGGGGCATCAAGTAGTGTAAGGCAGTGTTGGCGTCGCTTGCCACCCCTTCTCTTACCAGGAGATCGGCGGCCAGAGCAGCCAGCGTCACCGTATAGTTGGAGGCGATAGCGGCGGCGGCATGATAAAGTATCTTGTCCTCTGCGCGCAGGTGCAGAGCCGTCCCGCCCAGCAATTGCACAAACGTGTCGAGTTGGGATGTTAACGCTTTGTCACCCTCTAATGCGAATGTTGAGCCGGGGAGGTTGGCCAGGGCAGCATCGAGACTGGCGAATGCCTGGAGAGGGTGAAAAGAAGCGGTGAGCGCGCCCCTGTCACTCGCAGGCAGGAGCGTCTCGCTCGACAGCGCACCGCTGCAATGCACGACCCCTTGCCCCTCGCGCCACCCGCCTTCCTCTGCGATTTCGCGGCAAAGGTCGGCAATAGCGTCATCCGGGACAGTCAGGAATACGATGGTGGATGCGCGAAGTGTATCCACCCTGCTCCGAGCCGTTCTTGAGCCGAGGTGCGCCCCGGAGGCCATCCGCCGACTGTCCTGCATGGTGCGCCCCGATACGCCCGCGACTTCGACGCCACGCGCATGGAGAAGCGATGCCAGCGCAGTGCCGACCCTGCCGGCTCCGATAAAGCCTACAGGCCCCGGCAAAGCCTTTACTCTCCTATTCTTCTGTTCGATATCGAGCGTTGCTGCCATATAAAAAGCCCCCAATGCGCATAGCACCGGGGGCGGAACGCGATGGGACGATCCAACACCGCGCCTAAATCTCTTTCCTATCCGCCATCCCAGTCCCATACGGGATCCAAGTGGTCCATCATTATTATACCAGGAAAGTCAATGGCGGTACGAATGATGAGTAGTCGACATACTCTTATTATAGTACTACTTTCGTCTGACCGGGGCAGATATTTGATACAATAGTCCTTACATAGTTCCGGTCCACAGAGCAAGTGAGCGTGGATATGGATAATATGTCCAATATGAAAGCTAATACCCAGATACCTCATTCGACTAATGCTTTACCGGCGCGAACCGACTATACTAATCATAACCATATGCATGTGTGCTCATCGCTCATCATTCATCACTCATCGCTGTTTCTTAACTGTTCCGGCTTGAGCCTAGAGGACTTGACAGGATGATAGACTCGACATCGAGCCTGCTGGCATCCAGGGGCCGGCCTGACACCTCCATTACCGTCATACTGCACCCGCAGGTGTACGATGCGGTCAAGGAGGCGACTTCCCTGCGCCCTACTTCGGCCACGGTCGGTGTTCTGCTCGGCGCTGTGACAGAGTCGGACGAACAGAACCTCATTACCGTAAAAGAAGCGCTGGCGGTTGAATTGCTCCCTAACGGCATGGGAGTAGAGCCCCACAAGAGCGATATGGAACGCCTCAATATACGCCTCAACAGTGCGGACGGCAAAAACCTGCTGATAGTCGGTCTATTTTTCGCCGACCCAGGCATCGGTCAGTTCCCGTCGCGCCTCAGCATTTCCAGCGTCAGGCAGGCTTTGGCGCCTGAGGCCAAGTTGCTCCTCATGGTAAACCCAACGACCGATGAAGGGGCGTTTGGCGTTTGGCGAGGTCGCAGCCTGGCCCCGCTGGCCGGTTTCTACGAAGTGCTACCGGCAGACGGGGCGCAGGTCGTAGTGCCGTGGACAGGGGATTGGACCGGGCTAATAGCAGGGGCGGCGAATCCTGCCTTCTATACCTCCAGCTATCCTACTTCAGTACTTCGTGCCTCCGACGGTCCCCTGGAGACCAGGCCGCTCACGACAGCTGCATTGACTGCGGCGGGAATAGGAGTAGCCAACGGGGTAAATGGAGCAGATACAGCCGTCAGGGCCTCGGCCAAGACAGAGCCTATAAGCGCAATCGCTGTCCGCACCGAATTGGAGAAACCTTTCCAGGGCGTCACAGGGCACGCTCCGGAGGCTTTACCGGATCGAGAGCGTGCCTGGCCTCTGCTGGCTTTGATCATAGCATTGTTGCTTTTATTCGTCGGCCTTGTTGCAGCGATGTCGTTACCCGAAGGCTCGCCACTCCACCGCACTTTGTTTGGAGCGTCACCCAGCCCTACTGCACAGGGCGTGGCCTTTATCACTGCTCTGACGGACCCAACTTATACGCCTAACCCCACCTATACGCCAAACCCTACTTATACTCCTGATCTTGCCTCTATAGTAGAACCACCGACCGTACCTCCACCCACCGATACGCTCCTGCCATCACCTGTACCGCCCACTGATACACCCTTACCTGTACCGACCAACACTCCGGTGCCGCCACCACCGCCTCCACCGCCACCGCCACCAGTTATCAACACGCCCGTGCCCCCGACCGCCGTGCCTCCTCCACCTCCAACGGCTACGACCGCCTACTAATACGCCGAGGCCAACCGCCCCACGCCCTTACGAGCCGGAGACAAGCCCAGACACAAAGGGTCTGAAAACTAGCGGAACAGCCCCTTCGCCATCAGCGTTGATGGCGCCGTGACAAATTACTTCAGGAGCAACGGAATATTCAGTAGCTGTAAGACAGGGGTAATTCTCTATCAGAATAAGCAGGAAGGGAGTAAGTCAGATGGTTGACAAATACGAAGGAAGATCGATAGTCTGGCGGTATCTAATTGCGGGCATACTGTTCTCGCTGGTATTGCTGCTCGGCCAGCTACTTCTGGCCGGAAAGCCCGCAGGAGCGCAGGAAGAGGAATCTGAGAGAGTAAAAAGCCATCAGCCGACGGCCACCCGCACTCCGACACGCACAGCGACGCCCGTCCCCTGCTTCAATTCAGGACCTCTTAACGGTTCGATTGTCGTTACAGATGCGGTGCAGGCCGGACGTATCAATCGTGATGGAGTAGCAAGTAGCTGCCAGACCCCCAAGACCTGCTCGATGCTGGTCGATACGCTGCCCAGGCACTATGACTCCTATACCTTCGTGAACCCATCGAACTCCGCTTCATGCTACACGGTGAGCATAGACGCGGGTTCTTGCACAGGGTCGCGCTATCTGTTCAGTACGACTTACCTCGGCAGTTTCAACGGTAACAGTCTATGCAACAACTACCTGGCCGATATAGGTATCAGCCCCAACCCCATGGGCGCTTATTCGTTCACTGTGCCGGCCGGAGCTACCTTCGTAGTCGTGGTGCATGAGATAGACGTAAGCGGGGGCTGCCCCAGCTATACCCTGAATGTGACGAATTGCCGGTCTCCATGCGGCCTCCAGTTCTCGGATGTACCCTCGACTTCTCCTTTTTATACGCCCATACGCTGCCTTGCCTGCCGCAACATTGTTAGCGGCTATTCGGACGGCACGTTCAGGCCAAATACTCCGGTGACCAGGGGCCAGCTTGCGAAGATAGTGTCGAACTCGGCAGGCTATACTGAAAGCCCCGATCCTCAGATTTACCAGGACGTGCAGCCGACTTATACATTCTACCAGTGGATAAACCGGCTCAGCAGGCGGGGCATCATGGGCGGCTACTCGTGCGGAGGGGTTGGAGAGCCTTGTGTCAATAACAGACCATATTTCCGCCCAAGCTCCAACGCGACCAGAGCGCAGTCCTCCAAGATAGTGTCCAATGCAGCAGGGTTCACTGAGACCCAGACTATGCAAACGTTCCAGGACGTGCCGCCGAGCAACCAGTTCTACCAGTTCATCCAGCGCCTCGCCTCGCGCAGTATCATGGGCGGCTACCCGTGCGGCGGTGTAGGAGAGCCTTGCGTCAACAACCGACCCTACTTCCGCCCAACCAACAACGTCACCAGGGGCCAAGCGTCCAAGATAGTGGCGAATACGTTCTTCCCAGGGTGTAATCCGTGAAACGTGAACCGTGAAACGTGAACCACCA
>JBDSDS010000348.1:0-8997 GCA_039920445.1 Chloroflexia bacterium | reverse complement strand
GATGATATGATTTGAGCTGTTGAGCAACACCGCATCTGCCGGGTTGCCGTCTCGGTTTTGATCTACATAGACCAGGATGCGGACCTCCCTGCCCACGAAGTTGCCCACGTCAGCTCCAGGCCATAGCACGCTTATTGTATTCACTCTAAGCGGAAAGCTCGTATTCGCCGGTATAAAGCGATTGAGCCATACAGCCGCTGATGTCCGGTTCTGTTGACTATTGCCCCAGCCAACAGCCGCTTCAGCAGAACCATCGTCCACCACCCACACATCCAAAGGTGAAGTCCTGGTATTCCCAAAACCGATCCGTGCCTTTATAGGGGCAGCAGACAAGTCATTCTTGGATGCATCTGTATCTGTATTACCAGATACAGTGCCCAACAATGATGCTGTGTTCTCCGCCCTACCAAAGTCCCTGCTTGCTGTGGCAGGCTGGCTCGCTAGAACTGCCAGAAGTCCCAGCATCATAGTCAAAGCTGCTACTCTCAACAATTGCCTGAAGTTAGGGGATGACATTTCGCCTCCTTGCATAATAGCTGAACTGCATAGCCAACGCGCCTGCCCATCGAGAATGACCCTGGACACACTCTGTCGCCCTCAAAGTATGGTCTACTATAGCTCTTACTAATGTCAAAAGCAATAGAGCAAAATATGTACCCACCACCCCTACTATGCCTGTCACTGTTGAGGATGTTACTACTATTGCAGACATTATCCCTCCAACCCCACACGCCTGTAAGCGTCGTCCAGGTGCTCCATGTGCCTATCTAGTGAAGTAATCTCGCGTAACTGCTCGCCTGTGAGGCGGCTGGTTACCTCGCTGTCCGACATCAGACGCTCCAGGAAGGTAGGGCCGCTCTCACCCTTTGAGTCGAGTTCCCATACTTCCATAGCGTGGCCCTGCACGATCTTGTAGGCTTCCTGGCGGTCCATGCCGCTCTCGGTGAGGGCCAACATCACCGGCTGAGAAAATATCAGCCCGCCCGTCAATTCGAGGTTGCGACGCATCTTGCCTGGATATACTCTCAGGTCGCCTATTATGCCGTCTAGCTGGCGCAGCATGTAATCGACCAGGATGAAAGCGCCAGGGAGGATAAGACGCTCGGCTGAAGAATGAGAGATGTCCCGCTCATGCCAGAGGGCGACATCCTCCATCCCAGTGACCGCGAACCCGCGCACAACACGCGCCAGGCCGCTGATACGCTCGCTCTTATGCGGGTTACGCTTGTGAGGCATGGCCGACGATCCTTGCTGTTGCGCGCCGAACGGCTCCTCCACTTCGCGCACCTCGGTACGCGCCAGATGGCGTATCTCAGTAGCGAACTTATCGAGCGATGATGCCAGCAAAGCCAGAGCGTTTAGCACAGCCGCGTGCCGGTCACGCTGCACTATCTGGGTCGATACCGGGTCTGTCTCCAACCCCAGGCGGCTGAGTGCGTCCTGCTCTACGTCCGGGGGCACATTAGCGTGGGTGCCTACTGCGCCCGAAATCTTACCTACCGCTATATCGGTGGCTGCTGCTTCGAGCCTGTGCAAGTGGCGGCCCATCTCGTCGTACCAGACGAGCATCTTCAGGCCGAAGGTGGTAGGCTCGGCGTGGATGCCGTGGGTGCGGCCAATCATAACCGTATGCTTGTGCTCAAGTGTCAGTGCCGCGAGCGTCACCCGCAGCATTGTGACATCCTCTATTATGAGCGCCATCGCCTCTTTCATCTGGAGGGCAAGGGCAGTATCGACCACGTCTGACGAGGTGAGGCCCACGTGGACATAGCGTGCAGCATCCTTATCGGACAGGCTGTCGGTGGCGGCCTTGATGAAGGCGATCACATCGTGGTCGGACTGCTTCTCGTAGTCGGCCATGAGCGCGAGATCGACCTTACCTTCTCGAAGGATAGGGAGCGCTTCCTCCGGCACTTTGCCCTGAACAGCCCATGCCTCGCACGCCGCTACCTCGACCTTCCACCAAAGGTCTACTTTACGTTGCGCGGACCAGATTGCTCCCATCTGTGGATTTGTGTAGCGGTCTATCTGCATGGCTCCTGCTTCTTTGGTGAGGTCTGTCTATTCAACGCGACTATTTAACCACAAAGACACGAAGAACACAATGGTTACGGCTATTCTTTTTCTTCTTCAGTTTCGAGAGTCTTGCCTAGGGAGGCTAGGGCATCCAGTTCTTGCTGCTTATATGCATCCTGAACGCGTGATACCTTCTTTAGTTGTCTTCTTGTCCTTAGCAAATAGACGAACACAGGCGTCAGGATAATCCAGGCTAGCACCAGGAAAGCGACAGCCGCGCGAACTTGGTTATTCGCGTAGAGGCTGCACCCGAAGCATGAGGCGAACACCCCGAAAAAAGCGATCCAGCCGAGGTAGCGTTGGGTTTTAGGGTCGGGCAAGGGGTGTTTCCTCCGGGTGGTCGTGGTCTTGCTTGACTTTCTTCTTCCGCCTCGTGCCAACCTGCTTGCGTTCCCCAGAAGCCAGGAGTCGTCCCAACTCGGCTTCTGTGTTAGCCAACTCCTGCTTCCAACGCACACCACGTAGAGATTGGTAGCGCCTGTAGGACAGCCATGTCACAGCCAGGCTTATCAACGCGAAGGTCAGCACGATAGAAGCCGGAACCTGATCTCCACGAAAGGCCAAAACGAGCGCTATCAGGCCGAGGGCAACAGTCACCCCCGAGGCTATTCGCCCTGCGCGCCTGAAGTTGGCTTCCTGCTCTCTGCTGCTCATCCTGGTGTTATGATAGCACTTCGGCCCACAAGCCGTCGGCATCGTAGGCTGTAATAGTCACGGGGGTGACGCAGTTCTGCAGATCGCGGTGCGAGTGCGTGCGTACACGAACGTAGTTAGCCGTCAAACCGTTCCACCCACCTTCCCTTGAATGTTCCCAGAGGACATGCTGCGTCGTGCCGAGATGGCGTACTGCGTATGCTTCTTCTGCTCGATTACCCAACTCTCTCATTTCCAGCGTGCGAGCGTGACGAACACCGTCGGGCACCTGGTTCTCCATCGAGAAAGCAGGTGTGCCTGGCCTACGCGAGAAGGGAAAAACGTGTACCTTTGCGAACTCCATGCTCTCGACAAATGCCCTCGTTTCTGCCCACTCATACTCATCCTCACCTGGGAAACCTGTGATAAGGTCGGTAGTAATGGAGACGCCAGGCACAGCCTCTCGACACTGCCTCACTACCCCCTCATACTCGACAGTGGTGTAATCACGCTTCATCCGGGCGAGGGTAGCGTCGCACCCGCTCTGTAGGGGTAAATGAAGGTGAGGTGCGAGCCTGCTTGCAATTGCGGGGTCTGCAAACAGGGGTAGCATCATCACGGCATCTGTCGGCTCCAAAGACGTGATACGAAGCCTGGCTACCTCGGTCCGTTCGAGGATAGCCTTGATTACAGTTGGCAAATCAGGCGCTTCGGTGAGATCGGACTGTGCGCGCTTGCACTGGGCGTGGTCTTGCCCATACTTGCCCATATGCACGCCTGTCAGAACTATCTCTTTGTACCCCTCCTCTATTCGCTTGTTCACCATATCTACAATCTGGTTGGTCGGCGTGGAGCGTGGCATACCACGTGTGAACGGGATAATACAAAAAGTACAGAAATCGTTGCACCCATCCTCGATCTTCACCATAGCGCGGGTGCGCGACCTAAAGTCAGACTCTGTATCGCTTTCTTCGCCCCCGGCCCAGGATGGAGCGCTGAGGACCGAGAATTGAGGGCTGACTAGCCGCGCTCTCCCAATTCGTAATTCGTAATTCGTAATTCGTAATTTCTCAAGCACCAGACTGAGGAGATCGTCCTTATCCTTGTAACCAACCACCAAACCTACCTCGTCCATCTCTTGCAGGGTCTCTTTACCCGACTCGGCGTAGCAACCTGTGGCGACCACAAGTGCGTCCGGGTTGGCGCGCGCCCCACGGCGGAGCCACTGCCTGCTCTTGCGGTCAGCTATATGCGTCACTGAGCAGGTATTGACCACATACACTTCGGCGGGCGACGAAGGGGACACGATGCGGAACCCTGCCGCTCGAAAGTCAGCTATCGCCTTCTGCGTGTCACTCTGGTTCACCTTGCAGCCAAGCGTGACAAAGGCCACCCGTAGAGATTGGGAACTTTCGGGCGGATTAGTCTTGGTTTTATTTGGGAGGAAAAGTAGTTCAGGCATTTCTCGTTGAACCTACTGCCAATCTTGCCACTTAGCTCATGTGCCTCCGTTTCCCGCTCCTCGAACCAAAGCATCTTTACTTTTCAAACAGTTAAGAATTCGGGGTTCCCTGCACCTAAGGCTCAGGTAGGTTTGAGTGTAAATCAATCTTTCTCCTTGTACAAAGCCCCGAGTGTCACGCCGAACGCGAGATGGCGCACTACCTGTCCCCAGAAGCTCTTCCACTTCCATACGGGAGGGACCTGTCCGCTCTTGACCCCGGCGTGGTGTGGGTCCATCAGTGGAGCCAGCAGGTATAAAGTGCTGTTCTCTATTTGCAAGAAGATAAGCCCTCTGAGCCAGCCCGGTCCCGGCAGCCTTTTATAGGCTTGCGAGGCATAAACAAGCCCCATCACGCCCGAAAAGCTGTAGTGTCCAACCAGCCCCTGTATTTGCCAGAAAGGGGATTTGGTTGTGAATACCTGCCCCACCAGCTTGATGTCGTTGAACTTATGGCGGCTGAGCTTGTTATCGGCCCACATAGCCGCCAGGTATGCTGTGCCCGCTGCCACACCGGCAAAGAGCGCGCGAGGGACATCTACGTTTGTCTCTTTGTTCATGTTACTCCCTCATGTTACTCCCTATTGTTATATAGCATTCAGGGGAAGCAACTTCTGTACCGTGCGTAGCAATGACAGGCCATGGTGACCCAATCATAAAGTAATAGCAGCGACCCATCCCACGGCAAGGACCATCGCACCCACCTCAAGAAGTAAAGCCATCACCTTGATCCGTGAGCGATTGGTCAAGTACACGCTTACACCCAGGAGCATCAGTACCGATCCGGCAATTAGGCCGGGCAAATACCACTCATACCTGTAAGGTATCACTGCTGAGAGAAGTAATGTCAACAGGGTAGCGACGGCGAATGCCCCCCAGCAAAGGGCTATGGCACGCTGCATACCAAGCCGGTGAGCTAAACCGCGTATGCCCGCTTGTGTGTCGGCGGATAGGTCAGGCAGCGTATCGGCCAGATGTATACCCAGAACCATAATGCCGCCAATGGGCACTACCCAGGCAAGTTGGGGCGGGAACTTACCTTCTACCCCGGCCCACGCCCATAGAGGAAGGGTCGGGAAAGCGATTGAGAACGGCAGCCAGGAGAACGCAGTTCGCTTCAGGCCGGCGTCGTAGGCCAGACCGCCGCCCAGCCCGATGGCCGTCAGTAGCGTTACCCACCCGCCGAGGGGAATGGCAAGTAAGATGCAGGCTAGTCCCAGCAAAGCGCCCAGCGCAAAGGCAACCGATTGGCTTATAGCTCCCGTTGCCACAGGCTTATCGCCACGTCCAACATCGAACGGGCGGTCGAAGTAGTCGTTGAAAGCCGAGATCGAGAACTGCATCGCTAGCTCTATCAGCAGAAGGTGAAGTAGCCTATCGAGAGGAGGCATACCGCGAGCCGCAAGGAAGACGAACGCCCCTGCCGCCACCATAGTAAGGAGAGACGGCACGGGGTGGAGCAACCGCCAGTAATCTATGGGGAGCGCTCGCGGGGTTGCTTCTTCAACTTGCATCTGCTCTCCCACCAGGCAGAGGTTTTGGTCTCTGGCCTTTGACTGAGAAGTATACCAACCCCAGCCAGCCTACAAGGGCAGTCAGGCTTATCCCGATGCCCCACCTGAAGGCGGGAGGATCGTAGATGAGGGTGATGGTATGTTTGCCTGTCGGTACGACCACGCCCTGCACAACATAGTTAGCCTTGTAGATGTGAGTCGGAGAGCCGTCTATCGCGGCCCGCCAGCCTTTCTCCCATGCTTCGTTTATCACGACCAAGCGAGTCAGCCCGGCGCTGATTTTTATTTCTATCTCCCTAGGAAGACGCCTCACGATATGTACATTCTCGCCTGGCTCGCCGGGAGCCGGTGGACTGCTGCCCAGGGGCCGCACATTGCCGGGGAAAGCGCCAGGCGACATCTCTGGCGCTTCCGCTTCCACCTGCACCTCATCCCTGCTGTCCATCGTGAAGGCTCTCATGCGCTCCCGAACCGCAGCCTCGTCGGGAGAAACGTAGATTTTCGGGGCGAAGTAAGCATAAGGCATTGCATAGATATTCTCCCACACGCGGAAGCCGTTCTGCTCGAAGGCCGGCTTGAATGCAGGAGGCGCATCAGGTAGGGGCTGCCAGCTATTCGGGTCTTCCGAAGCGTCGGCCACCAGCCAACGGATGCCGACCACCGCCATCTGCACCGCGCTGGGGCGTATGAGCACCATGTGGGCCGTGTAGTGGGCGTCTTGCTCCCTGAAGCCTGTGCGAAACGTCTCAGGTGTCAAGAGGCGCGCATGGGCCACGTACCTGCTGCTCACCATCGGGTCGTAGATGCGGTAATCAGGGACCTTCAAAGCCAGCAGCGTATTCGACTCGGCAGACTTGCCTACGATTGCAATGCGTTCCTCCGGCCCACGCTCTACCAGGAACCTGGTCAAGTCATTTATAGGATAGAAAGTCTCTCTGGGAGAGGTGGGGTTGAAGTTCCACCCGGCGCGCATCATATCAAGCAGAAGCAGACCTAGCACCAGCACGCCAAATGCTGTGGGGCGCAGCCAACCGAGCAGGCGCGCAAAGATAAGAACCGCGCCCAGGCAAAATAGCACCCCCGCCCAGGCGATCCAGGCAGGTATGTAGCGTCCCACGTCGAGGCTGCTGATGAACCATATCTGCATTCCCCCCACGCCTAAAAGCAGACCAATAGCGCCTAGCATTATAAGTACAATCGCCCAGCCACGCGGGAGAGTGCGAGCGAAAAGCAGGCGATCCAGGCCCATAGCGGCGAAAACAATCACACATGGCCCAGCAACACTTATCAGGCGAGAGTTGAAACTGGTGTTGAAGCCAGGAAGCTCACGAAGGAAGCTGAGAGGAGGGATGCCGTAGGCCATGCTCACCGATACAGCGAGTAATGCAATCCAGAAGAACGGCTTTCGGGGGGACAACATAGTTTTGCCTGTCAATAGCCTCTTTCTACTGGTAACTACAGACAAAATAGTCGAGGCAAGGGTCCAGGCTGCTAATAGCAAGGTAACAGCGCCTACGTAGGGGTTGGCCTCTACCCAATTGGAGGGGCCACGATAAGCATCGGGCCAGCCGAAGCCGTTGGGCGTAAGCCACATCAGCGCGGTGGGGGTGGGCATCGATATGTGCTGCACTTGCGCGCCCGCCCTTACGACCCACTGTTGGCTGGAGGTCAGTATATCGAGGAAAGGAAGCAGTTGGGCAGCGGATATGCCGAGGCCGAGCAGCCCGGCTGCCACTAACCCTGCCAATCCCCTTATCAAATACCGTCTGCCCCACAATTCGTAATTCGTAATTCGTAATTCGTAATTCGATCCAGAGATCAGTCCCGCGAGTGAAAAGACAGCAAGAAAAGCCAACGAGTGAAAGGAAGTCTCGATGTGGCCCGCGAGCAGTTCGGCGGCGACGAAGGCAGAAAGCGCCGCAAGCCAGCGCAGTTGGAAGGTATCGAGCCACTTGAGCGCGGCCCACAGCATCCAGGGCACCCAGGCCAGCCCCTCGGCGATAGGCCACTGGAGCCAGCCAAGCACCGGCCCGGAGAGTTGCAACGCCACCGAGCCGAAGACCGAAGGCAGCATTCCGAGCTTGAGTACGCGCAGGAGCAACGCCATCCCAAGACCACACAACATCCATTTCAGCGCGGTAATTACTCCCAGACCCCAAAGTGGGGGTAGAATCATCCAGAGCAGGTTGAACGGCGACAGCACTTGTGATTGCAGACTTGCATGAAAGTGGCTACCCAGTCCGTTGTACGGGTTCCAGAGCGGAAACCGCCCCTGCCAAATCTCGCTCCGGGCGTAGAGCTTCCAGGGGATGAAGACATCGACTACGTCTCCGAGGAGGGGATTCTGGACAGGAGGGCGAGACGCACTGGGCGACCTGCCTCCAATCAGCGGGTCAGCAGCCACTATGTCGGTCGGTGCGAGTACGCCCAATCCGAGAAGAGCGGGCCAGAGCATTACGAACGAGATGAGCGCGGGTAGGATAGCAAGACGCGCTGCTTCGCCGATCCACGGTACTCGGCCCGATCTAATTATGAGTTTTGAGTTTTGAATGTTGAATTGATAATCGTTCTCGTAATTCATAATTCAAAACTCATAATTCATAATTCACAAGATCTCCCGAAGGCGGGATTATCCCTTCAAGGGCCGCGCTAATATGCCTGAGCAGAGGCCCGTGCTCCTCGGTGATGCCTATCTCGGCGGCTGCCTCGGCCACCTGAGCAAGGAGAGGGTTTTGCGCCGTAGACACCGTCACAGTAGGAGCTGGTTTTATAGCTATTGTTGAAGGAATAGATGCGGTGGTCGGGCGTCGAGCAATCCCCACATCCACGCCGGGGGCAAGTAAATGAAGATAGCCTAAAGCGGCTTGCTCCATGCTGTGGTTGTGAGCAACATACTCACGAGCGGCACGGGACATCGCATCGCGTAAGTCGGGGCGTTTAGAGAGAAGAAGTAGATATTCAAGCAGCAGTTCTTCCTCGATGTCGCCGATGTCTATCTTGCCCGCAGCGTTGTCGGGCAGTTCCTCGAATGAGCCTGTGCGCGATACCAGCACAGGCACGCCCGCACCCATGATGCGCAGAAGAGAAGCCGAGGTTTCGCCCGCCGTTGGGTACCGCAGGTTGAGGCATACATCTGAGGCAGCCAGGTAATAAGGGAAATCTTCGGGCGATACGTAGCCTGTGAACCGCACCTTGTCAGATAAGCCGAGCATGTCGATCTGACGAGTAGGATCGTAGTTGGGCGAGCGGCTGCCAACCAGCAGGTAAAGCGAG
>JBDSDS010000347.1:0-4342 GCA_039920445.1 Chloroflexia bacterium | reverse complement strand
CCTGCCACAATCTCCACGGCCCACGAACAGGGCGGACATACGGGTCCACCCCTACGGTGGACTAACATCGTAGTAAGTCGAGCAATTGTAATAGAGCAACGAGTTCTAAGTGAGGTTTTCCACCCGCAGGTCGGGTGTACGCTTGTGCCAGTCGGTGGCCGATTGGTAAACATGAGCTACGCGAAGGAGCGTGACCTCGTCGAAATGCCTTCCCAGGAACTGCAACCCGATGGGAAGACCTTCAGCGAAGCCGCACGGTATTGACACGCCTGGAATGCCCGCGAGGTTGGCGGGCACGGTGTAGACGTCGTTCAGGTACATGGCAAGCGGGTCGTCGGTTTTCTCGCCGATGCGGAAAGCCACAGTTGGTGAGGTTGGGCCGACTATGACATCGACCTCATTGAAGGCATCGCTATAATCCTTCGCTATGAGCGTGCGAACCTGCTGGGCCTTTTTGTAAAAGGCTTCGTAATAACCTGCGCTCAGAGCGTATGTGCCGAGCATGATACGGCGTTTGACCTCATCCCCGAATCCAAAATCACGCGTGGCAAGCATTGACTCTATAGAATTGCCTTCTCCCGGTGCGCGATAACCGTACTTCATCCCATCATATCTTGCCAGGTTAGAGCTGGCTTCTGCAGGCGCGATAATGTAATAGGCGGAAAGGGCGTATTCAGTATGTGGCAGGCTTATGTCGTGAAGTTCAGCGCCGAGCATTGAGAGTATCTGGATGGCTGCCCGCACCTCTTGCGCAACCTCGGGTTGCAAGCCTGCGCCCCAGAACTCACGAGGCACTCCGACCTTTAGTCCTCGGAGCGACCTGTCTGCATTGCCCAACGCCTGGACATAATCCGGGACTTCTACCTGCTGTGAGGTCGAGTCGTTTGGGTCGTGCCCGGCGATGACCTTCAATACATGGGCGGCATCCTCGGCAGTCCTGGTGAAGGGGCCGATCTGGTCGAGTGAAGAGGCAAATGCCACGAGGCCGAACCTGGAAACGCGGCCATAGGTCGGCTTCAATCCGGTAACGCCGCAGAGTGATGCAGGCTGTCTGACACTACCACCTGTGTCGGTGCCGAGCGAATAAGAACCCATGCCCGCCGCCACCGCCGCCGCTGAACCACCGCTCGACCCTCCCGGCACATAGTTCGGGTTCCAGGGATTGCGGCTTGGTCCCCAGGCTGAGTTTTCGGTCGAAGACCCCATCGCAAATTCGTCGCAGTTGGTTTTCCCAAGCAGTACTGCACCCGCTTCTGTAAGTTTGCGGGGCACCGTACCATCGAATGGGGGTACAAAGTTCTCCAGGTGCTTTGAGCCGCACGTGGTCCTGACGCCCGCTGTTATCAACACATCCTTCAGGCTCATCGGGATGCCGTCCAACGGAGAGAGCGCCGTGCCTTCTGAGCGGCGATGGTCCGACTCGCGGGCAGCTTGCAGAGCGCCATCTGCGTTGACATAACAAAAAATACCAAGTTCTTTGTCAAGTGCACTAATTCGGTCCAGGGCGGAGCGCGTCAATTCTTCGGATGAGACCTCACCACTATCGAGCAAGTCTCGCGTCTCCGTTAAGGTACGATGTTCTATTCTGTTTGGGATGCCTGGCATTCTTGCGCTCCTAGTCTAATTGACGCTGTCGGTATTGGAGGGGGTGGGCACCTTCACTTCTTCCAACACGGCGGGAACCCTGATAAACCCTTCCTCGGCGAGTGGCGCGTTCAGCAATACATGGGCGGGTTGCAGGGAAGGAATTATATCATCAGGCCGACTAACGTTTCTCGGCGCCATCACCTGGGCGGTCGGCTCGATGTGTGAAGTGTCGAGTTTATCTAGCATCGCTATGTGCGCCAGAACATCAGACAACTGGACCCGAAGCGATTCCACTTCCGCTTCGGTTAGACCCAGACGCGCTAGCATTGCAACATGTCTTACTTCTTTGGGCGTGAGCAATACTATCTCCTTATCTAAAAGCACATGTCAATATCGTAGGGGCGGACACACGGGTCCGCCCTGTTCGGATGGTACCCTGGCAAGGGCGGACCCGCGTGTCCGCCCCTACGTTCTTTTTGTCTATCATTGAATTGCCTCCAAGTCCGGCTGCCATAACCGCATGCCCTACGATTTCAGCCTGCAAGAACCTGCCGTAAGAAGGTTGCAACGGCGTCCGCCAGGTCTTGCTCTCGTCCTTCAAAAAAGTGCCCCGTGTTGCGAAGCGTCACCATTGTAGCAGAATCGGGTAGGTCCGCCACAAACTCGGCCAGGCGGTCGGGTGGACAAAAGTCGTCCTTCTCGCCTGTGACGAAAAGCTTGGGGTGGGGCCATTGCCCATAATGCGAAAGGTCGCGCCACGCAACAGGCAGCCCGATACATACAATTGCTCGTATCTCCATTTCCTGTGGGTTCGACGCAAGAAAGGCAAGTATGATGCGCGCCCCAAACGAATGCCCCACGAGCGCAAGCCTCGAAGCATCCACTCCTTCCTGCATCCCCAGGAACGTTAGCGCCGCCCCGATGTCGGCTGTTTCGGCTGTACCTTCGGGGGCTACGAGGGTCTTACCTGGCGCTTGGGAGACAGAGCCGCCGCTATTGCCTATGCCCCTGGAATTATAGCGGAGCGTTGCTGTGCCATGCTCCGCAAGGACGCTTTCGATAGCAAGCATCAGTTTCATGTCCATACTGCCACCGGCAGCGGGATTAGCATGGCAAAGGACTACACCTGGGTGAAGAATGCCGTCGGCTGGAACGGCAAGGCGTCCCTCAAGCTCTGGCGCAGGTTCGCCGTCAATTGCGTGTCCTGGAAAGGTGACAAGTCGGGCAGAGGAGTGTTGGGTGCTCTTCTCTTCACGCTCAGGGGCGAAGTGGTCAGCCACTGGACTTGCTACCTGGGTCTCAGCGTGGTGCGGGCGGACTTTGCCCACCCGTGGCTGAGCTTTTCGCCGCCGAACATCAGCGGGCTGGACCGCAACGCCACGCTTTGCACCAATCCCAGGCCGAGCAGGATGCTCATGAGGGATGAGCCTCCATAGCTGATAAAGGGTAGCGGTATTCCCGTGACAGGCATCAACCCGATGTTCATGCCGACGTTGATAAATATCTGCATACCTATCCAGGTTGCGACGCCTACCGCTATAAGGCTGCCATAGGTGTCCTTCGCGCGTGATGCTACCACCAGGCAGCGCCAGACGGCAATGAACAAAAGCGCGACCAGGATCATGGCCCCAATGAAACCGAACTCCTCGGCCACTACCGAGAAAATGAAGTCGCTGTAGCCGACCTTGAGAAATTCGCCCTGGCTTTGAGTGCCTGCCATGTAACCCTGGCCGAACCACCCACCCGACCCGATTGTTATCCGCGCTTGAAGGATGTTGTAGCCTTCGTTCAATAGGTCCTTTTCAGGGTCGAGGAAAATAAGGAAGCGTTTCTGCTGGTACTCCTGCATTACGAAGTTCCAGAAAACATAGAGTGCGGGAATAGAGAGCAAAGCCACGCCCAGGTAAATGCGCCCGCGAACCCCGGCTGCGATGGTCATACCGAGGAAGATCGCGCCAAGCATTATCGCGGTGCCGAGGTCAGGCTGCTTGAAGACGATAGCGGCGGGTATGGCTGTAATGATGCCTGCCGCGATGAACCACTTGACCTTATGCAGTTCACGAGCGCGGTCCGAGAGGAACTTCGCCAGAACAACGATTATTATCAATTTTGTTAGCTCGCTCGGTTGGATAGGGAATAGCCCCAGGTTAATCCAACGCTGTGATCCATACGCGATTGTCCCCAGAAGCATTACGACGCCGAGCAGACCGAGCGTGAATAGATAAAGTGGAAGAGTGAAGCTTTCGAGGAAGCGATAGTCGATCCGCGAAATGAGGAGCATCAATACAATGCAGATGACACCATAGATCGCCTGCCTGATAGTGAAATCGTTCAGGCCGGTCGCCTCCAAATGCGCGCCCTTCGTTGCGCTGTAGACCATGATGATGCCGACCGCAGTCGCGGCGAGGGTACTAAGTACTAGGGCGAAATCCAGGTTGTGCAGGCTTCCTGCGCGCAATCTTTGCTCACTCCTTTAAGGTTCGAGTCTCGGAAACTATAATAACACAATTTAACCCTGTAAAGCCACCGCCCTTAAGTCCCAGGGTGCGCGTCAGGTGGACCGGACCTCTGTTCAAGCGACACTTCGAGGCGTGAGGCCATGCCTGGGCCATAAGGAGTGAAGAAATCGGAAGATGCAGAGGCGGACACACGGGTCCGCCCTTACCTGGGTACCATCCCCAACAGGGCGGACACACGAGTCCGCCCCTACAGTATTGCAGCTTCTCTTTTCGCCACTCCCACTCCCGACCACACT
>JBDSDS010000346.1:0-3288 GCA_039920445.1 Chloroflexia bacterium | reverse complement strand
AGCAGTGCCGGGTTCGCACTATTGCTCCTGCTGCCCGGCATTCTCTTTACTCATGCCGGAGCTTTGACCTCGCGTGTGGCTGCTGGTATAGCCGGCGGCAGCCACACGACGGCCCAAACACCAACCTGCAAGTGTGCATTGCGCCTTGAGCGAGCAGGCGTTGCACGTCTCAGCTTTGGCACGATACTCAACCTTTCTGGTCTTGTACTCATTGGTCCGGCGACGTAGAGACTGGCCTTGGGAACAGATGTAAATGTCGCGTGCGGGATCGTACTTGAAGTGATGGGAGCCTAGATACCCAGTAATATGCTCCCAGTTAGGCAAAGGCACATAGGCGCGAATATTTTCCCTCCCTACTGCAGGTGGCTTAGTCGTGTGTTTGTCGCAGTAGCTAGATTAGGTACAAGATGTCAGCGGTTGTCCCAGGCGGGCATCGGGTAGAGCATCTGCTTTTCGGCTACAGCCGCCGGAAACACGGTGTATTTCTTGCCATCCGGCTGCAATTGCTCAACGGCCATCGGCTTGTCACTGTTCACTCCATACGCGTCGAGCTTTATGTGAGCAAAGAATGTATCGATATCCAGGCCCTGTAGGGCCTCTCGCACTTTCTCCCTGTCGAGACTACCGGCCTTCTCAAGGGCTTTCTGGAATACAATCAAGGCCGCTACCGACTCGGCCACATGATATGGAACAGTCTTGTAGTTGGTATATTTTGCGCGGAAGGCATCAGCGAAGGCGGAGGGTGTCTTCCAATAGTCGTCACCTTCATACTTGAGCGCGCTGGTCCACTGCGTAGCTCCCAGGATGTAGTCGGCATCCTGCTTGAGGTTCTGGCGGAACTCCGGGGAGGAAGGCCCCACGGTGAAACCCATCGCTTTGGGCGACACGCCGACCATTTTGGATTGCCTGACAACGAGCAAGGAGTCCTGAAGGTGGCCTGAACTGAGCAAAATATCGGGACTGAGCGCCTTTATCTTCTTGAGGAGTCCGCTGACGTCCTGCGTGCCGGACGGATAGTCCTCGTTGAAGACGATCTGCAGGCCTTTATCTGTGGCATAGGCCGCGGCTCCGCTCGTCACCTCGTCCGCGAACGGATCGCTCTCCCCCAGGATGGCGATCGTCTTTATCGCCGAGTCTTTCGCCAGCACAGCATCTATAATGCCGCGCGAATAGTATCTGGCGGGGGTTTGTATCCCCACAATATACCTGTAACCCCTGGAGTCTATGCTTCCCGCCGAGCCGTGGGCAGCGACCATCGGTATCTTGTACTTCTCAGCAATGGGTGCCACGAGGCCGGTAGGGGCCGAACCATAAGGGCCGAGCAGGAAGTTGACCTTGTCCTCATTTATCAGTTTTTCAAAGAGTTCTGCCGACCGTTCGGGTTTGGACTCGTCGTCGTAGTACTTGAGCTCGAGCTTGTAGGTCTTGCCGCCTACCTTGATGCCACCCAGTTCGTTCGCGGTGTCCACAAAGAACTGGTAACCGTCCCTGGCGTATTCGCCTTCCTTGGCAGTTCTGCCTGTGATGGATATGGCAAATCCGAACGTGATTGTGTCGCTCGCAGCGGCGCTTGATATAGGACCGCCAAAGCCAGGACCATCGCAGGCCACCCCCGCTTCGCTCATGCCCGCCATAACAAAGGGCAGGATCAGGAGAATAAAAAGGGGGGCTCGTTTTCGCTCGCCCTCAGGAAGTCTAACGGACATATTCCATTTTACCAGATAAACAGCTAATCGTTGAGCACAATTAGCGCATCAGGGGGCAAGAAGACCCTTACGCCACCCTCGGCGTGGTCGAGAGTCTCGAACATCAAAATGCCTGCAGGGGTCTCCACCGTGTGGTGCCACTTTGAGCCTAGATAGTCTGAAGAGGTGATGTGCCCGGAGATCACATTATTCGCTGAATCGCTGTTCGCGAATTGTACGCGCTCCGACCGGATAGCCACGGACACCTCGTCGCCCGGGTGCGGAGCTGCCGCTGATACTTTGCGTGCATCCAGTATATCCCCACTGGGCAGGCGAACATGTGCTCCGTTATCTGATACTCCAGCCACTACCCCTTTCCAGAAAGTAGTCGCACCGATAAAGTCGGCAACGAACCGTGTGGCGGGGCGATCGTATATCGCCTGGGGGGTATCGTACTGCTGTAGTGTCCCGGAGTACATGACCGCTATTTTGTCAGACATGGCCAATGCCTCAGCCTGGTCGTGCGTGACGTATACAGTTGTGATGCCCAGGCGCTTCTGGATATCTCGCAGCCAGGTACGAGCTTGCTCACGTACCTTGGCATCGAGGTTGGAGAGCGGCTCATCGAGGAGGAGCAGGCGCGGCTCAGTGACGACCGCGCGGGCCAGCGCCACACGCTGCTGCTGGCCTCCTGACAATTGGAATGGATAACGCTTCCCCAGCCCTCCAAGGCCGACCAAATCAAGTATATTTTCCACGCGCTTCTTAACTTCGGCACCGCGGACCTTGGCGATACGCAGACCGAAGGCAACGTTGTCGGCGACCGTCATGTGCGGCCAGAGAGCATAAGATTGGAAGACCATGCCTAGGCCGCGCTCTTCGGGCTGCAAGTTGATGCGGCGGTGAATATCGGTCATCACGAAGTCACCAGCCTGGATAACTCCTTCATCAGGATGCTCAAGGCCCGCGACGCAGTTGAGCGTAGTGGTCTTGCCGCAGCCCGACGGCCCCAGGAAGCTGACCAACTCTCCAGGCTTGATTGAGAGGGATATGCCGTCAACAGCTCTCACCGAGCTGCTAAAGATTTTTGTCAGCTTCGTGATTTCTAGCCCAACCGGCTCCATTAGAGCTTTACTTGTCACCATCAATTACTCCCTCATTGAATGCGGAATTAGTTACGAGTTACGAGTTTATGATCTCCCGCATATACGGAGTTTCAATCCCGTATCTTCGGCTTGGGTAGAAGCGCCGTAATACAAACAACAATGCCTATTATGACCAGTTGCACAACTGCGAGCGCCGCCACCGGGCCGGGACCTCCCTGTGCCCATACCTCGATCATGGTGGTGCCTATCACCTGTGACCCACGTGCAAAAAGGAAGAGGGCCACTGAATACTCTTTGAAAAAGGTGATGAATATGAGTAAGTAGGTAGCGACCAGGGCTGGGCGCAGAAGCGGGAAGAGTATCTTTCTCATCACAGTCAGCCAGCTTGCCCCGCTGACGCGCGCTGCACGGTCAAGTTCGTCAGAGATTTGCAATATGGAAGGGCTTATAGAGCTGAACCCTAGCGGCAAGTACCGCATGGTGTACGCGATAACGAG
>JBDSDS010000345.1:0-4537 GCA_039920445.1 Chloroflexia bacterium | reverse complement strand
TACCAACTGGCCTTCGCCCTCTACGCAGTCGCCTCCCTCTCCCAACGCACTCCCGCCTACCGCGCTCCTTACGCCGAGGCAATGCGGGGCGCCATCGGAAAGATGCTCGACGTGGCCTCATGGGGCTACTGGCGCGCTCCATCTCCTTCCAACGAGCAAGCAGGCACGAGCCACCTCGCGGTCCTCGCAAGCCCCCACCAGCGCCTTCCCGCCGGACCACCCTCCGACCCCATTGCCCGCGACAACCTCCAATACTCCGGCCACCTCAGCACCATGCTCGGCCTCTACGAAAAACTGACCGGCGACCACCAATACGACAACCCCTTCACCCTCCACGACCCCCACAGCGGCGCAACCTACACCTACACCCACAGCGAAGTAGCCGAGCGTCTATATAATCAGATGAAGGAGAACCGCTTCGGCGGCGTCTGCTGCGAGCCTGGCATGGCCTATGTTCCCTGTAACAACTACGCGATGGCCTCAAACACCCTCCATGATGCCCTCCACGGCACGCGCTACAGCGAGGCCAACGACGAGTGGCTCCACACCGTAGAGAAGAAGATGGTACTCAAAGGGCCTGCCCTGCGAGGCATCTTCGGCGCGAGCTACGTAAAGGACATCGGCCTGGCAACCCCCGTCGCCTTCAACTTCACCGACGCCTGGGGCCTCGCCTTCCTTCTCCCCTTCCACCCCACCCTTGTCCGCAAGATGTACCCAGTCTTCAGGAAGCGGGTCACACGCGCAGGCATGAGCGAAGCGGGGGTGGGAGCATACATCGGCTCCTCCTCATTCAGCGACAAGACCGAAATCAGCGACGTAGCCATCAACACAGGCTTAGGCCTCATACTCGCCCGCGCCATCGGGGATACACGCCTCGCCGGCACTCTCCACCGCTATTCCGCCTCCGAGTTCGGCATCACGTGGGACGGCAACCGCCTGCTCTACAAGACCGCGCCCCGCACCTTCCAAAGCACCGCCCTCTACGCCCTCGCCCACTCCATCCAATCGGACAGCACAACCTTCTCCGACCTCTTCACCGCGCCTCCCACCAAAGGCTTACGGGAGCAACCCTACCTGGAAAGCATTTCGGATAGTTCGGGAAATATCGGTGTTTCGCGGGCGGAATACAACCCATCGGAGCAGGCACTATACATAGCACTGCATCACGTGGGCGACCCTGCGCTAATCAGCAAGTCCTCAGCCCATGATATAACCCTTTGCGTGAAGCAATTGAAGTCCCACCCGATAGTGCAGGTTGAAGGCAACACCATCTCCGATACCGACTATACCTACACAGAGGATGGAAATCTTAGCCTCACAACAAACGTTATACCCGGCAAAGCTACAGACTGCATCATCTTGGAGGAAACGTAGCCATAATTCAAACGGAGGGAGAAAAGCGTATGGACTGCTGCCAGTGTAAGGGTATCGAGACTCTATTCAACCAGAAAGAGGCGGAGAATAAGCTGAAAGACTATCGCAAGGATGGCCCCGCCAAAACTACCCGCATGCTCATCGAAGCGTTAAAGGCCGAAGGTATAGAGGGCACCACTCTCCTCGACATCGGAGGCGGGGTGGGAGCCATCCAGCATGAGTTGCTGCGCGCAGGTGTAGAGAAGGCCACAGGGGTAGACGCTTCCACCGCCTACGTGAAAGCAGCCCAGGAGGAGGCCGAGCACCAGGGCCACGCCGGTAGAATTACCTATCACCACGGCAACTTTGTCGACGTAGCGCCTCAAATCGAACCCGCTGAAATAGTGACCCTAGACCGGGTGATCTGCTGCTACCACGACATGCAGGCGCTCGTCGGGCTGTCGGTGGCAAAAGCAGGCAGACTCTACGGCCTGGTCTATCCACGTGATACATGGTGGATGCGGGCTGCAATCTACCTTGCTAATCTCTACTTTCGAGTAGTTCGAAACCCTTTCCGCACCTTCATCCACCCAACGCAAGCAGTAGAAGCGCTGGTGCGCGGCAATGGGTTTGAGCAGCGCTTCTACAAGACATCAGGCCCCTGGCAGGTCGTAGTCTACGCTCGTTAATCGAGGTTTATGGGGACCTCAGGCACAAAGAGATAGGGCATCCCATCAATCGGGATGCCCTATCTCTTTGCAGATAGATGCCTAAGTAGCCTCTATCGCTGGGTGAAGATCACCGTATAGTAATAGTAACCCTTGCCGTCGTTCGCCACTCCCACTCCGACAGTGTTGTAACGCCCATCCATGATGATAGCGCGGTGGGGAGGCGAATTTATATAAGTGTCGTATGCAGCGCGCACCGTCTTATCCGCACTGTAATTGTTCATAGCGATTACTTCGCCCGCTAGCTTGAACGGTACGCCCGCGGCCTTCAGCGCATAAACAAAATCTGTGCCTTCCGGCGATACATGTGAGAAGTAATTCCGCCCGCCCATATCGTTCGAGCGCGCCTGGGATACTGTCGTCAATTGACCGTTCAATGCCACAGACCCAATCCCTGCCCCTTGCCGCGCATTGTTTATCATAGCAATCAGTTCGTTCCCCATGGCATCGGTCGAGCCGGAGGTAACGGGCGCGGGCGCTGCCGCAGGTGCTGCCAGTGATATATTCTTAGCTACCAATGTACCGGCTGGCAGATATTCCTTCCCCAAATGCCCCAACTCTATTCCGTAGCTCAGGCCTGCCTTCTCCGGGTGGTACTCCATACGCGCACGCTCGAAATACTGCACTAGATAGCCGTTCTCGTTGACAGGCTCCGTCAGGGGGTAGCCAAATATCCTTACAGAGCCGTAAGCCTTCCAGTAGCTGAGGAATGAATAAGTGAGAGAATGACCCGTCGCCTGTACATATAGGCGGTCGACGCTCGATGCAAAGGGAGCCACGCGGGTTGTAGATGCGCGTCCCTGGGCCTTCTGGCTGCCCAGTAGACTCAACTGCACTTCATTGGCGGTGCCTGCATGCTCTTTGTGATACTCCATGCGCTGCCGCTCGAAGTATTGCACCGGCCTGCCGTTCTCCATCACCTCGTCGGTGATCGGGTAGCCGAATAAATGTATGCCCACGTACCTATCGTAGAACTTCAGGAATGCGCCGCCGATGCTGTGTTGCGTCGCGGCGTAAAACCGAACGGTCTGATTAGCAGAAGCCGGTGTCGGCCTGAATATCGTAAGAGTGAGAGTGGATACCAGGAGCGCAACCAGGGCAGGTAAGCAAAAATAACGCATGACGCGCATACCGGTATAACGATGCAATTCTGTATACCTCCCAGGTGCTGTCATTACTTAGATATAAATCTATTTACCCATGCACATGCATGGGTTTGAATAATAACAACTTTGCAAGCCGATAACCATAGGAAATATGGGTGATAAACAATAGACTACCGTTAATGGGCAATATCATTGACAACTTTAACCCCATTCTCATTGGCCCTATTTCGTAGCCCTAACCCTGTGGGGTTATTCATCTGCTATAATGCCGCACGTGAAGATTGAAAAAGTGCAATGGATGTGGAAAAGTATGTACCTGCTGTGTACTTAATGTGGAAAACAGGGGGTAATAGGTGGAAAAGAGTTTCCTTGACGGCTGGATGATGCTCATCTGCAATCCTGTATCGGGCACAGGCCGAGGGACCGAACGCCTTGCCACTTGCAGGCGTTTACTGGACCGCGCGGGAATACGTTACGCTTCAACCATAACGCGGGGCCGTGGAGATGCCGCCCGCACGGCCCGATCTGCCGTCACTTCAGGATGTAGTTCGGTAGTCGTGATCGGGGGCGACGGCACTTTCTTTGAAGCAGTCAACGGCATTATGCCCGCCGAGCCTTATGACGGGATGATCGCCCTGGTCCCTCTCGGCTTGATACAGGCCGGGCGCGGCAGCGATTTCGGTCGCTCGGCGGGCTTACCCACAGACGTCGAGACCACCTGCGCTCGCTTGTTGGGTGGGCGCACCGAGACCATAGACCTCGGCCATGTCACCTTCACCGCGTTCAACGGCAGACTGCAAGCACGCTATTTCGCCAACGCAGCAGGGCTGGGGTTCGACGCAGAGGTAGCCCAGCGTGCCAACAGCGGCCCTCGCGTCATGGGCGGCACAGTCACCTACCTCGGCAGCTTGTTAGCCACCCTCGGCTCTTATGGCAATAAGCGCGTGCGTCTCCACATAGACGGCGCACCCCAATGGAGCGACCGCGCCAACAGTGTAGTAATCGCTAACGGCCAGTTCTTCGGCGGCGGCATGAAAATAGCCCCCGAAGCACGCCTCTCAGACGGCATGTTCAGCGTAGTCGTCCTCGGTAATCTGGGCAAGTTCGACCTGATACGTAACCTACCGAAAGTCTACGACGGCAGCCACGCCTCTCACCCCAAAGTCCGAATGCTCTCCGGCGAACAAATCGAAGTCACTTCCCTCGACCGCCTCCTACTTCAGGCCGACGGAGAAGTGCTAGGCACAGCCCCGGCCAGCTTTACGGTAGTCCCCGGCGCGCTCCGGCTGATCGTATGATCCGCTCACCCTTGCAACTGCCAGCACAGAATCTTGTTCCTCGTGTGCCAGT
>JBDSDS010000344.1:0-7955 GCA_039920445.1 Chloroflexia bacterium | reverse complement strand
CACAGGCGTTCTCTATACGCTGGTGGCTGGCCTCTCGTACGGCGCTCGCGCAAGCATTATCGCAATCGCCGCAGTCGGATGCACACTGGGCATCGTTCCGCACATGGTGGTGGCGATAACGGGTCTTGCGGCGCTGCTACACACGAGTGCTCTGGCGTTTCAATTCCTGAAATATCTGGGTGTGGCCTATCTCCTCTACATGGCGTGGAGCACGCTAAGGGATAAGGGTGCGCTAACTGTGGATGAGACAGCCCCTCGCTCCGCAACCAGGGTGATCATCTCCGGTATCCTGATCAACATCCTCAATCCGAAACTTACGATTTTCTTCTTCGCATTCCTGCCTCAGTTCGTGAGTGCCGATGAGCCAGGCGCGTTCTTACACATGTTGGAGTTGAGCGCCGTTTTCATGCTGCTTACATTCGTCGTCTTCGTCGGCTATGGGGTGTTCGCCGCTTCGGTCCGGAACCACGTAGTCTCACGTCCTTGGGTGATGACCTGGATGCGCCGTGTGTTCGCTGGCGCCTTTGTCGCGCTCGGCGCCAGACTCGCAGTAACTGATCGGTAAAGATTTTTCCTCGCCTTGCTCAACCCCTACGCGAGGTCCACGGCCTACAGGGTGCGCCCGGCATGGCCTTCATATCGGAGCCTGAGCGCCGTTCGGATTTGTAGCTGCCGGTAAAATAGATAAGATAGAAGAGGCCTGGATTACACCGGGCCTTTTTCCGTTTCTTCCACATGTGAGTCTTACTGTGGTAAAATGAGTCCCGCGCCCCGAACATTCGATGCGCCGATACTTCACGCGCCCATAAACGCTTCTCACCTCTCGCTATTACGGATTACCTCACCAACCATGCGCCTCAAGACTCTCAACCTCCAGGGATTCAAGACCTTTGCGCCCAAGACCGCTATGGTCTTTGGGGAGGGTCTCTCTGCTGTGGTGGGGCCGAATGGGTCGGGGAAGAGCAACATCGCGGATGGCATCAGATGGGTGCTGGGGGAGCAGTCGCTTTCTCATTTGCGGGCGAAGAAGACCGAAGACCTTATATTTGCAGGCTCTTCCAACCGCGCGCCTCTGGGTATGGCTGAGGTTTCTATCACTCTCGATAACAGCGACCGCCTCTTGCCCCTTGATTTCTCGGAGGTGACGTTGACTCGGCGTGCGTACAGGTCGGGCGAGAATGAGTATTACATCAACATGAGCCGCGTGCGCCTGCGCGATATTACGGAACTTGCCTCGACACTTGGGCAGGCGTACACCGTGGTCGGGCAGGGATTGGTCGATGCGGCGCTATCGTTGCGGCCAGAGGAGCGCCGCGAGCTATTCGAGGAAGCGGCTACCATCCGGGGCTACTTCGTGCAGCGCGAAGACGCCCTCAAGCGGCTGAGCAAGACTGAGGAGAACATTGCTCGCGTGAACGACCTTGCTGTGGAACAAGAGCCTCAAGTAAGGCGGCTCGAACGGCAGGCGAAGCAGGCCCAGGAATACGGGAAGTTGGAGACCGAACTGCATGCCCTGTTGCGGGACTGGTTCCGTGGACGGTGGCGCGTAGCTTCCGATGGGCTAAAGATGGCAATCAAAGCTGAGGATATGGCAGTCGCGGCAGTCGAAACTCGCAAAGCAGAGGCTAATGAAATGACGGCCTGCGTGTTGGAGGCCCGTGCGGCGTTGCGATCTCACCTCGACAAAGTGTCGGGGATACATGAGCAGCGGGCACAGGTGCAATCTCGCCATGCAACCTTCTCGCAGTCGCTGGCTGTGCTGACAGAGCGTGTACAGTCGGCAGGCACGCGCCGAGAAGCTGTCATGCGTGAGCAGGCTGAATTGCAAAATAACGCAAGCAAGTTGCAGACACAACTGGCGTCGTTGGACGGTGAGTGGCGAGAAAGGTCGGCTGAACTGGCTGGCTTGCGCGACACGGGGGAGGTTGTTACATCCAGGTTGGCGGCGCTCGATGCAGAGGTCCGCGAGCTGCATGGGCGGCGCGATGCACTCGCCACAGAGATAAGAGACTTTACCAATAAGCAGAATGGCATCCTCAATCGCCTAGAATTGGCGCGAAGACAGAAAGCCGAGCAAGAAGAAGTAATATCAACGGGTGCGCGACATATCGCTGAAGCCGATGAGAATCTGGTATTGCAGATGAAGTTACTGGGCGAACTGCTTGCATCGACGGCAAAGGTGGAGAGCGTCGTAGCGGAGGCCGAGAAGGAATATGCAACTGCTCGGACCTCACTGGAAGCGGCTCGTACATCTCTTTCCGATGTGGAAGTTAGGCGCCGTGACCTGGGAAAGCAGATCGATACGCTCACCTCTCAACTTGCCGCGCTTTCGGGGGAGCAGCAGTCCGGGCTTTACAGTGGCGTCAGGGCGGTAGTTAGCGCGGTTGCAAGCAAGCAATTAGAAGGCTACATTGGTACAGTCGCCGAGCTACTGCGTGTGCCTAACAATCTCGAAACGGCGATAGAAGCGGCGCTTGGTGGTCGCCTGCAAGAGGTGGTCATGTCGCGCTGGGCCGATGCGGAGAAAGCAATTGCCATGCTCAAGGCTAAAGGCGCGGGCCGGGCTACCTTTCTGCCGTTGGACACGTTGCGAACCGGCTCCGCACCTTCTCCCCCCGTCGGGCCTGGTATCATCGGCCTTGCTCGCGATCTGGTGGAATATGATCCCTTGCTGCGCGTACTGGGCGAGTCGCTGTTGGGGCGGCTGCTTGTTGTCGAGGACTTGCCGTCGGCGCGAAAGACAATATCGAGCTTCGGGGTGAATGCACCGTGGACGCTTGCCACCCTCGGCGGCGAAGTGGTGCGTCCGGGCGGATCGGTGACTGGCGGCTCGAACCTGCGACAGGATGACAGCAGGGCAAAAGGACGCACCATCCTGTCGCTCGAACGTAGAAAGCGCGAGATGACCGATAACAGGGAATCTCTAGTGGAAGAAGCGCATAAGGCCGAACAAAGCCTTGAGGAGAGGTTGGAGGTCGTGCGTTCTCGTGAGAGTCAGGTGAAACAAGCCGCGGCGCGCGTAGACGACGGTCGGGGCAAGGTCTCGGCGGCACGACTGGCTCACCTTGAACAGGAAGGCACAGTTTCGCGTGTCAAGCAAGAGAAAGCCTGGAGGTCAGGTCTCCTGTCCGAAGCACACTCAAAGATTGAGAGCCTGTCGCTGCTTGACGAGAAGCTTACAAGTGAAAGTCAGGACCTGGGTGGCAAATCGGGCTTGGTGAGGCAGCAGTTGGTAGACGTTGAGGCCGAAGTTGAGCGAACAGAAAAGGAACGAGAGTTGGTTGCACGCTCGGCAGGCGATGATCGGATCAAGCTGGCGGTTGTGAGTGAGGGTTTACGGAACTTCGAGGCTCGCCGGGCCGATCTTCGCGCGCAGGCAGATCAGGTCGAGCGCCGCCTATCCACCCTCCAGGCGCGCCTGTCTGAAGCTGGCGGGGGTGAAAAGGCGCTGTTGGCTCAGGTCGAGGAGCAGCGGCGTCAAGTGGAAGAATTGGCCGCGCAACTTCATGATATTGAGAGCCGGGTCGCGCCGTCTGAGCAAGAGTCTCAGGTTCTGGAGCAGGCCGTGGCGAAGACCGAGGAGGCTCAGTCCGTTGTACAGTCATCGCTCCTCGATTGTGAGACGGCGCACAGTCGGGCATCGGTGGAAAGACAGCGCTGCATCGATGTATTGGGTAGTCTTCGCCGGGAAATAGAGGAGGAGCTGGAGCGAGAAGGTGAGCAAATCTTGCACACTGAGCGTGAGCCGACCGGTGCGGAAATGTTGACCCCTCCTTCTGGACTGGTAGGTCCGGCTGGTGAAGATGCGAGCCGGGGATCACCCACCGTGAATGCGGAACGGGAGCGTCGAGTGTATGCGCTCAAAGGGCGGCTATCGAGGCTGGGTCCTGTCAATCCACTCGCGGTTGAGGAACATACAGCGCTTTCAGAGCGACATGCTTATTTGCGCGAGCAGTTGACCGACCTTACCGGGGCCGCCGAGTCGCTCAGGCGCGTGATAAGCGAGCTTGACCGCGCAATGCGTGAGCAGTTCGCGGCGACTTTTGTTCAGGTGAATGATGCATTCCAATACTTCTTCAAAACACTCTTTGCCGGAGGCACAGCCCAGCTGGAGTTGACGAACCCGCACGATATTGCTTCGTCTGGCGTTGAGATTTCGGCCCAACCGCCCGGTAAACGGATGCAGCCGCTTGCGGCGCTCTCAGGGGGTGAGCGTGCGCTCACTTCGGCGGCGCTGCTGTTCGCGCTCCTGAAGGTGAGGCCGGTGCCGTTTTGCGTACTTGATGAAGTAGACGCCGCCCTGGATGAAAGCAACGTGACCCGCTTCCGCGATGCCCTGCAGGAGCTTGGTAAGCAGACGCAGTTCGTGCTCATCACCCACAACAGGGGCACTATCGAGGCAGCAGACACTCTCTACGGCGTTTCGATGGCAGGCGACGGCACATCCCAGCTTCTCTCCCTAAAGGTCGGCGCGTAGTTATAGTTCAAGGTTCAAGGTTCAAGGTTCAAAGTTGTATGACGTTCCAACCTTGAACCTCTAATCCCTATTTTCAGAGGATTCTAGACATTTACTTTGCGGGCCGGGCTTGCGCTCGGCGGCTAAAGAGGGCATACTACTTGCTCAAACGGCACTAGATAAACAGCAGGAGGCGAAATGGATAAGACTTACGGCGAGTTCGAAGGGACCGAGTTTGACCCCTCGGCTGACCTCGACTTTGATGACGAACAGGACGATCTGATAGCAATACTCAGCATATCCGCTCTAGTGGCGGCAGTGGTCGGGGCGATACTGGTCATACTTGGCCGCAGACGCAACCCGACGCCTCAGGAGCGAGTTGAGGATGTGCTGTCGATGGCAGGCAAACAGGGGAAGAAAAGCATGAAATCCATGAAGAAAGCAGTAGAAGGAGCGAAGCTGGGTGACCTGCTCGATGATGCCCTCAGTCGCGCCAATGATGCGCGGGACGATATGGACCTGGGCGGCACATGGGACGACCTGAGCAAGAAGGCTCGCAAGGCAACACGCGATATGCATCTCGGCTCGATGCTTGAGGATGCTACCGATAAGGCTCGTAAGGCTGCCGGGCGATTCGACTTCGACGACACCTCGAAAGACGTGAGGAAGCGTGTTTCCGGTATGGCGTCGAGCGTGCGCGATATAGATATCGACAGCAAGGGTGTAGAAGGCTTCCTGGATAGTCTCAAGGAAAAGCTGGCTGATGCAATCGACTCCGTGCGATCTGATGTTGCGCCCAAGACGGCGGATAGGCTTAAGGATGACATATTTCCCGCAGCCGCAGGTATGGCAGAAGCTGTTGCCCGCCGCGTGCGTGAGGACGTGATGCCTGCCGCGCATGATGTTGTCGATAAGGCCCGCGAGGACGTGATCCCAGCAGCCTTCAAGCGAGCGGGCAAGATGGCGGACGAATATGAGGTCATGCCGCGTGCGCGGCAGGCTGCTTCCTCCACGAAGGAAGGCGCGCTTTCGCTGGCTGACATAATGCGCGGACTTGCCATGACAATTGCTAACAAGGTCGTTTCGGATGTATTGCCCGGTGTAAAGGTGTTCGGTGAGCAGGCTATGCATACCGCGCGTGAAGATGTGCTTCCTAAGGCGCGGGATGTGGCTTCTCAGACGCCTGATGTGCTGTCGGATGTGCTGAAAGGCGCGTTGAACAAGGTCGATGACGCAATGCATGCCGCCCAGCCGGTCGCTGCCGATGCGTTCGAGTTTAGCAGGCATCGAGCACACGATGTTGCTTCAGGTGTTCGCGGCGCAGGGAGCGGTGTAGGAGGCGCGGTATCCTCAGCAGGGCGTGGGGTCACAGGTGCGGTCGGCAGCGCAGTAGGCGCTACAGCTTCAGCGACCAAAGAGACCACCGGCATACTCTTCTGGGCGTCGATGCTTGGTGGCCTGATTTTGCTCGCGTTTGTGCCCGAAAAAGAAAAGCAGAAGGAGATATGGAATAACATTTTCCAGTTCCTGGGCGAGATAAAAGAGATGTGGACAGACCTGCAGGGTGTGGCAGGCGATACCAACACCGCTGTGTAGTTTCGTAAAGTTGGCCGAACGCGAGAGGCAGTAACCCACTGCCTCTCTTTTTGTTCTGCGTGTTCGCTTACAGTATAATCAGTAGATTGATAATAAAAAGAACGGAAAAACTGGAGCATGATTGATGTTTAACTGGCTCAGGCGCAAAGAGCAGCCTAAGAGCGAAGAAGAAATACAAGAGCAGCAAGAGAAGTTCGAGGAAGGCCTAACGCGCACCAAAAGGGGCTTTTTTCAGCAGGTAGTCTCCCTTTTTGAAGTTGACGAGATTACCGAGGACATCTGGGAGGAGTTGGAGACGCTCCTTATCCAGGCTGACATCGGCGTAGAAACGAGCGTGGCGGTGCTTGACCGCCTCAAGGAAAGGATGCGCGTAGACCGGCTGAAGAAGCCCTCCGACGTCTACCAGGCGCTGCAAGATGAGCTTGTGGAGGTGCTGGTTCGACCTGAGCGTGAGCTTGCCGCACGCAACGGCAAGTCATCACATCATGAAGAGGCGCTCGCGGAGGGCGTGCCGTATGTGATACTGGTGGTAGGTGTGAATGGCGTCGGTAAGACGACCACGATAGCCAAGCTGGCCAGGATGTTCCGCGACCAGGGCAAGAGCGTAGTTATTGGGGCGGGCGATACGTTCAGGGCCGCCGCAATCGAGCAGCTTGTGATTTGGGGCGAGCGCGTCGGCGCGCCTGTTATCCGGCATCAGATCGGGGCGGACCCCGGTGCTGTTGTCTTTGATTCTGTGGAAGCGGCCCGGTCACGCAACGCGGATGTATTGATTATTGATACCGCCGGACGTTTACACACCAAAACGAATTTGATGGAAGAGCTTCGTAAAGTAACGCGTATCATTGCCAAACAGTTGCCGGGCGCGCCTCATGAGACACTGCTGGTGTTGGATGCCACCACGGGGCAGAACGGATTGCAGCAGGCCATAGTCTTCACTGAAGTAGCCCAGGTAACTGATGTGGCGGTCGCCAAGCTGGATGGTACGGCGAAGGGCGGCATAGTGTTCGCCATCGCTAGAGAGTTGAAGCTGCCGATACGCTATGTCGGAACGGGTGAGAAGATAACCGACCTCGCAGAGTTTGATGCCCGACAGTTTGTTAAGGCGCTGTTTTCCTAGAATTAGTACGAAACCGCCAAGACGCCAAGAGCGCCAAGTAACCGCCAAGAGTTTTATTGTTTGAACTACGAGTTTAGCACGACAAGAGAGAAATCATGTTTGAGAGTCTATCGGATCGTCTAACGGGAGCCTTTTCCCGTCTCCAGGCGAAAGGTCGCCTCGATGAGGCAGATATTGACGAGGCGATGAAAGAGGTGCGTCGGGCGCTTCTGGAAGCCGACGTCAACTTCAAGGTAGTTAAGTCCTTTGTTGACAAGGTGCGCGAGCGCGCAATCGGCCAGGACGTGCTCAAGAGCCTCACCCCGGCCCAGCAGGTGGTCGGTATCGTCCATGACCAATTGATCGAATTGCTCGGCGAGGCGTCGCGGATCGAGATGTCGAAGACCCCACCGACCGTGATCATGCTTGTGGGTTTGCAAGGCTCCGGTAAGACCACCACTGCGGCCAAGCTTGCGTTGCAGTTGAGGCGGTCGGGGCAGAACCCTCTGCTGGTGGCGGCGGACATGTATCGCCCGGCGGCTGTGCAGCAGTTGCAGACGCTTGGGAAGCAACTTGGAGTAGTTGTTTATGCCGAACCGCAAGGCGCTAACCCAGTTGATATAGCGGTCAACGGCGTACGCCACGGACAGGCTAATAACCACAACACAGTCATCCTTGATACGGCGGGCCGCCTGCACATTGACGAAGTGATGATGCAGGAGGTCGCTAATATCAAAAGCCGTCTCCATCCGAACGAAACCCTTCTGGTCGTCGATGCGATGACGGGCCAGGATGCGGTGCGCG
>JBDSDS010000343.1:0-3497 GCA_039920445.1 Chloroflexia bacterium | reverse complement strand
CAACCGCGTTCAATACATCCGCCCGTACAGACGCCTCTAATGCCGCCCCGTCGGTGGCGTCTTTTTGCAATGTTGCTTCCAGCCACTGCCGCCCCTCGGATGCATGCCCGTATAAATACCAGAATCGCCACAGCGCTGCGCCTAACTTTCCTGCTTTGTCGGTATGCATGTGCTCTAATAGCCACTTCAGAGCCGCTCGTATATTATCATGTTCCTCTTCGAGCAGCTTGAACCAGGCTATCTGACGAGGCCCGCGCAGTTCCCATTCCGCTTGCTCGGCCAGGCCCACAAAGTAGAGTGCGTGACGTTCGTGCGTGCTCTGGGCTTCATTGCCGCCTGCGCCTTCAAGGACTTCGGCGGCATACTGTCTGATGGTTTCAAGCATAGCGTAGCGGATATCGCCACTCGCAGACGCTCTATTTTGCAACAGGCTCATATTCACAAAGGAACGCAGCAATTGGCTCGTAGCTGTGTCTAACTTGCCGTCAGCATTACATACAGCTTCGGCGGCTTCTATCGAGCAACTCCCCATAAATACGGACATTCGCCTGAACAATATCTGCTCTTCACTGTTGAGGAGATCATAGCTCCAGGCAACAGCGCTCCTTAAGGTCTGCTGCCGTGCCGTCATATCCTGCGGTCCATCTACCAGCAAGTCAAGCCTGCTCGTAAGTTGCGCCAGGATTGTCTCAAGGGGTAATGAACTGGTTCGGGCTGCTGCAAGCTCCAGGGCGAGGGGCAGTCCATCCAGACCAGCACAAATGCCTACGACAACTGCCACATTGTCATCTGTGACTGCAAAATCAGACTTAGCCGCCAGGGCGCGCTCGGAGAAAAGGGCCACAGACTCGTACTCCGCGAGCTGGGTAACGGATAATTGCTGAAAGGTGTCAGGCATAGTCATAGGAGGCACCTGGAAGCTGTACTCTCCATAAATGTGCAGCAGAGTCCGGCTCGTTGATAGCACTTTCAGGCCAGGCGCTGCCGATAAAAGCGCGGCTACCAGGGGCGCTGCCTCTAATACATGCTCGAAATTATCAATTACCACCAACATGCGCTTCTCTTGGAGGTAACTCTTCAACCTTTCCATAACCGGCTGGTTGGAAAGCTGCTGAATACCAAGAGTTTGCGATATTGTAGCGGCTACAAGATCAGCATCGAGAACAGGGGCGAGTGCTACAAAGAAGGTCCCATCAGCAAAATCGCTCAACGTTTGCCGGGCGACTTCCAGAGATAGGCGAGTTTTGCCGATACCCGGAGGGCCGGTTAATGTCAACAGACGTATAGCAGGCCGGAGTAAGTAGCTGGCTACGTGCGAAACCACTTCACCCCGGCCTATGAAAGCAGTAGGCTGGGCGGGTAAGTTGTTGGGAGAGCGCAACTGTCGCCACGGAGACTGATTGCTCCCTCTCGTGAGTGGCGGCGGCGCTTCCGCAGATATCTCGTTCCTGGCGAATCTGACGAACAGAGGGTGTTCTTCCGGGGGTATATCGAGGCTTTGCGCAAGCCTTTCCGCGATCTGGCGAGACGGGCGACGCTTGCCCTCTTCAATCTTCTTTATCGTCTCAAGTGAGTAGCCAACAAGCCGGGCCAGGTCCTGCTGTGTAAGATCAATGCTCCTGCGATGTTGGCCGAGCCACTGGCTGAATGCCGAAGTCTCTTTCCTTGCGTCCATGCTTTTGCTATCCACCTAGTCTATATCATACACGGCAGACCGTGCGGAGTGAAAGCGTGGTATTGTTAGCGAGCCATGTTTGCAATTACAGTAGGCCCGTACCCTATGTGCGTGTGATACGTGTGGTAGATAATTATAGCATTTTTACTGCTTCATAGCGTTCTATATAGTGATAGCACGTAAAGTAGAAAGGAGGGCCGGGATATAATCCTCAGCCCTCCTTGTCTCTTAAACTGAATAGACTTCCTGCTTTGTAGAACCTTACCCATAACCACCCCTCTGTGGTATACTTCAATCTAATTTGAAGCAAATCACTTTGGAGGGTTCTATGTTCGCTAACACACTCACCACCCCCGCGCCCGGCATCCTGAAGCTCCTTGCCCACGACCTGCGCTGGCGTGCCCTTGTCGCCCTGGCGCGCAGTGATTACCGCGTGCTGGAACTGGTCAAGATACTCGATGAGCCGCACAATGTCGTCTCGTACCATCTGCGCCGCCTCAGAGAATCCCATCTCGTCAGCGAGCGCCGCAGCGCCTCAGACGCACGCGACGTTTACTACAGTGTAGACCTGATGCGTGTGCGTGACCTCTACTTTGCAACAGGCGAATCTCTCCACCCGGCCATGCGCAGCGATGACGGCAGCCTCGAACCAACCGAAGACGCCAACCCGTCAAAGGAAGTCGAACCTGCTCGCGTCCTCTTCCTCTGCACCCACAACAGCGCCCGCTCACAGATGGCCGAGGCCCTTTTGCGGCATATGGGCGGCAATGGTGTTGAAGTCGCCAGCGCAGGCACCGAGGCGACAAGAGTACACCCTGATGCTATAAAGGCAATGTCCTCGCTCAACATCGACATCAGCACGCAACGCTCCAAGCACCTGAGCGAATTCCTCGGCCATGACTTCGACTACATCGTCACCGTATGCGACCGCGCAAAGGAATCGTGCCCGGTCTTCCCAGGCGACCCGGAGCGGATACACTGGAGCTTCCCCGACCCCTCAGCCGTAGAGCCTGAAGCCGCGCGCCTGCAAGCCTTCGAGAAGACAGCCCGCGAACTGATGGTACGCATCCGTGTGCTCCTCTCCCTCATCGAGCACGATAAGAAGCGCGCTAAGTGATGCTCCGCCGTGCGGGCGCTGAGTTCATCGGCACCTACGCGCTGGTAACTGCCGGTTGTGGGGCTATCATCACCAATAATCTTACGGGCGCGCTAACCCACGTCGGGGTGGCGCTCACCTTCGGGCTGGTCATCATGGTGATGATCGCGGCCACGGGCCATATATCGGGTGCTCACTTCAACCCGGCTGTAACAATAGCGTTCGCCCTCACGCGCCACTTCTCGTGGCGTGATGTGCCCGTCTACATAGGCAGCCAGCTAGCAGGCGCGATTGCCGGGGCGCTGACCCTGCGCGTCCTGTTCGGTCCGGTCGCCAACCTGGGAGCCACCATACCGAGCGGCAGCGTATGGCAGTCGTTCGGGCTGGAAGTCTTGCTGACTGCGGTCCTGATGTTCGTCATCACAGCAGTTGCGACAGATACACGGGCAGTAGGCCAGTTGGCGGCTCTCGCAATAGGCTCGACAGTGGCTCTCGATGCCCTGTGGGGAGGCCCAATCAGCGGCGCGTCCATGAACCCGGCTCGCTCTTTGGGTCCCGCGCTTGTATCCGGCATCTGGCAAGATCAGTGGGTCTACCTCTTCGCACCCCTGATCGGAGCGACAATAGGCGCCTTTGCCTACCAGATGATCCGCCTCCCCCTGGAAGAAGAGAAGCAGCCTGTATAACAGGGTCGGCATCGCAGGGCAGGAGTCACTGGCACTTAAG
>JBDSDS010000342.1:0-5404 GCA_039920445.1 Chloroflexia bacterium | reverse complement strand
TACGCCGAGGCCCACTTCAACCTGGCCCGAATGAACGCCCGCATGTCACAGTGCAACCTCGCCTCAGCCCACCTGAAAGAGGCTATAGCCCTCCAACCTGCCTATAAGCAGGTAGCCCGCGCCGTAGGGGATTTTGACGTATGTAAGGGTGAGCAGGGATTCACAGTTGACATATAAAGAAAAGGCGAGTCGAGTGGCTCGCCTTTTCTTTATATGATGCCGATCTCGGCTATTTACTGCCCGTTGCTAATGTGGCTTCGTCACGAGGGGTGAGTGTCGTGGCGGGCATACCGCTTGCCGCCATCTCTTTGCCACTCTCTTCGGGTGCGAACTCGCCTTCTGCCACACCGATGGCAGGCCCCTTGTTCGACTTGCGAAGCGGTAATTCCGTCAGAAACATCGTGCTTATTAGACCAACACCCAGTAAGACCGCCCCGATCAAGAAGGCTTCCTGTATTCCCGCGAAGAGAGAAGGCCGCATCGCGCCTACTATAACGTTGACGACACTGTCCACGAAGGCTGCCGGCGTACCGTTGGCTACCAGCTGGGCTTTCAATCGTGCCAGGTTCTCAGCGCCTACCAGCACGTTTGGATTGAGATTAGTCAGATTGGCGAGGAACGACTCTGGGTTCGGCATGTTGCTTGCCGCTTGTGTCGGCGCAGATGCTTTCAGCGTGTTGTAGCGGTTGACGAACTCAGGCCCGAACTTGTCGTGGAACTGATTGTTTACCACACTGCCCAACACCGCTACTCCAACTGTGCTACCTATCGAGCGGAAGAAGGTTACAGCCGCCGTTACCACGCCCACGCGCTGTATCGGGAAGGCGTTCTGCACAACCAGCGTGTAGAGCGGGAACGCTATACCGAGGCCGAGGCCCATAACGACCATGTAGAAGATAGTTAGGAGGCGGTCGGTCTCCATGTTCATAGTCCAGAGCAAGACCATGCCGAGTGTCGTCAGGAACATGCCGATGATGCCGATAACGCGGTACTTGCCTGTGCGCGAGATAATCTGGCCCGTAACTATGCTTGAGAAGACTATTGCCATCGTCATAGGCGTTACCGTGGTGCCGCTCTCGGTGGCGTTGTCACCCTGGATGGCCTGCACGAACAACGGGATGTAGAGGATAGCCCCGAATAGCCCCACACCTGTCACGAACACGGTGATCACCGACGTGGTAAAGATGCGATTCTTGAACAGGTCGAGCGGGAGGATAGGCTCTTTAGCGCGCGCCTCTATGAAGACGAATGCAACCAGGAAGGCCGCTGCTACAGCCAGCAAGCCGATGATATTCGGCGATGACCATGCCCAGTCCGTTATCGTGCCGATGCCTGGTATAGTGAGGGGGTTACTTGTCCCACCTAACGAAAGCGCAAGGAGGAGAGGGGTCAGTCCCGCTGTGAGGGTAAACGCGCCTAGCCAGTCAATGGCTTTCTTCGATGCGTGCTTGGTTTCGTGAGGGAAGGTGGCTAACAGCACCGCTATAGCCACAACGCCGACAGGTATGTTCACGTAGAATACCCAACGCCAGCCAGGGCCGTCCGTAAGCGCGCCACCGATGAACGGGCCGATGACCGAGGAAAGGCCAAACACCGCGCCGAACGCTCCCTGCCACTTGCCGCGATTAGCGGGCGGTATAAGGTCGGCGATGATGGCGAACGCGAGGGCGAAGAGAATACCTGCGCCCAGACCCTGAATGCCCCTGAAGATGATCAATTGGAGCATATCCTGGCTGAGGCCGGATAGAGCCGATCCAAACAGGAAGACCCCAATACCGAACAGGTAAAGCCACTTTCGCCCGTACATGTCCGACAGCTTGCCGAATATCGGTACGGCGATTGTCGATGTGAGAAGGTAGATTGTAACTACCCACGAATAGTTCTCGAACCCATTGAGGTCGCCTATGATCTGGGGAAGAGCCGGGCCGACAATCGTCTGGTCGAGCGCCGCCAGCAGTATGCCAAGCAAAACGCTGATCATAATCACTGCTAGTTGGCGACCTTCTACATGAGGCGTTTCATCTTCAGTCGGAGGTCCCCATGCGCCTGCTGAGTTACCGTTGCCTGTTTCTACTGTTGCTGTTCTATTGTTCACTCTAAATACTCCTCCGTAATGGATTTCTTAAATGCTGTTGTTCTATCGTGTAAATGATTTATGCCCTCTATCGCTCACCATGTTCAACGGTATCATCGGGCAAGAGGGATTTCAGATGGGCGAACGCACGCATAATATCCGCAAGTTGCTCGCTGGAGAGGGGAGAAAGGTAGTCTGCCAGAGTGGCCCTGAACTGTTCGTGCGCCTTCTTTGCGCTCTCTGTGCCTTTGGCTGTAACTTCAAGATAGATTCGTCGCCTATCCTCAGGATCGTGTCGTCGCTCGACCAGACCTTTATTTACCAGGCCGTCTACTATGCGGGTCATGGTAGGCGTAGTGACGTTGAAGTGGTGGGCCAGTTCGCTTGTAACCTGCTTGCCCTCAGCGAGCATACGGAGGGTCCACATCTGGGAATCGCCCAACTCCCTACAACCTGGATCGGCGCTTCTCAACCGCTGCTTGACCGTTTTGAACATACGCGGTAATGTTTCCACCATGTAAAGCGCAGCCTGCTCTATGGCAGCAGCATGGTTGCCATTGCCGACATATTTATTTGTTTCACTAAATGTATTTTCCGCGTGCATCATCTCCACCTCCAATGTAATATAGCAACACAAATAGTTAGGTAGGCTAACTATTTGTGTTGCTATATATTAGCACTCGCTTATTGAACCTGTCAACTAGCCGAACGGTTAGGTTATTATTGAAGGGTTCAAGGTTCAAGGTGGGATAGCCCTGTGATCCCGCCGCAATCCTTTCAGTCATCTGAACAGGACAGCCTGTTGGAACCTGCCTGCTATTCGTGCGTTGCTTCTGTATGAGGGTTGTACTGAAACCCTAGACTATCCACAGGACGTTGACGCAGTGACATATCGTGGCTATAATCGGAGACATATGCGAATATTATGTCTACGGGGAACTCTCCCTTCCCTGTCTATGATGCGCCGGTATAGGCGTGTAATTTTCTTGCTTGCCTTTGTCGGTCTTTGCCTGGGCGTAGGGACTGTGGGGCGCGCAGGCGCTGCTACCCAAGCTGCTCTCTATGGGCCTCCTCTTGTTGCCGAGAAGTATACAGGCACGAAGTTCCCCGTGCGATGGGGATTTTATGTAAACTATAACCCCAACTCGTGGACATCGCTTCAGGCTAACGCGAAGAACCTCAATTATGTCTCGCCCTGGTTCTTCTACGTAAACAAGGAAGGGCAAGTCACAGGCAAAGATGAGCCAAGAGTCAGCGCGCTCCTTCGACAGGTTGGCGCGAAGAGCCTGCCGATGGTCCAGAACGGCGTGCAGTACAACGATTTTACGTCGGTTCTCACTGATACAAACAAGCAGATAGCCCTTGTAGACCAGTTGGACAGGCTCATCACCGCCAACGGTTACGACGGCGTCACGATTGACTTCGAGGGGATAAACGCCGCAGATAGGCCTCATTTGACGACCTTCATGGGCCGCCTGTACGAGCGGCTCCAACCGAAGGGTAAGCTGGTAGCAATGGCGGTGGCGGCCAAAACCAAAGATACAACCACAGGCTGGTCCGGGCCATATGATTATGACGCCCTGGGTAAGGCGCTTGACTATATGCTCGTGATGGCCTACGACTACCACTGGTCTACCAGCGGGCCGAGTGCCGTCGCGCCGATGGACAAGTTGCGCGCCACGGCAGACTACACTGTAGCGCACGTCCCGGCGAAGAAAGTGATTTGGGGAGTAGGTGTGTACGGCTACGACTGGGAGCGATACGGTGTGACGCTGCCTACCACGAGCAAGACAGCAAGCGCAACCCCGACCATGACCCCAACTTCTACTCCCACGCTCACAAAGACGCCTACCGGCGCTATCAGCACACCAGCAGGCACCAGCACGTCTACTCCTACCGCCACGCCCACAGGCAAGGCCGAATATCGCAACTACGCGGAAGCGATGGCCGCAGCCGCCACCGACGACGCGCAGAGTGGATACAACGCCACGTTCGAAGCGCCCTGGGTGATTTATAACCGCGACGGCAAGCAGCGCGAGATTTGGTACGAGAACCGCCGCAGTTTCGACGCCAAAATGGGCCTCATTGAGAGGTATGACATGGCAGGTTTCGGCATCTGGCGGCTGGGACAGGAAGACCCCAAGATATGGGAGACGGTAGCGAGCGCAGGGCCGCCTGTAGCCTGCAAGCCTATCAAGCAATTCAAATCGACCGCAACCAAAGTCTACTTCCCGGAGACGCGTCACAGCCTGGGCGGGCCTTTCCTGAGATACTGGCGAGAGAAGGGCGGCCTTGCTATCTTCGGCTACCCCTTGACGGAGGAGTTCACTGAGACAAGCCAGACCAACGGCAAGCGGTACAAGGTGCAATACTTCGAGCGCAACCGCTTCGAGTACCACCCTGAGAATAAGCCCCCGAACGACGTGCAACTTGGTCTGCTTGGCGTGCAGGTGACGGGCAATCGCATCTTCCCTCCCGCGCTCGATCCTATCACTGGGCCGGAGACCGTTTTCTTCCCCCAGGTGAAGCACACTCTGGGCGGGCATTTCTTCAGGCACTGGCAAGAGTACGGCGGCCTGCGGCTATTCGGTTATCCGATCTCCGAGCCTGTGATGGAGCAGAGTAATATAGACGGTAAGACCTACATGGTGCAATATATGCAGAGAGCGCGGTTTGAGATGCATTCGGCGCCTGACCGCCAGCCCGACACTATGGTGCTGCTTGGTCTGCTTGGGCACGATGTACTGCCGTGTGAGTAGTGTGGTATAATCTCCTAATATCTCGTGAAACATGAAACGTGAAACGTAAGGGATTAGGGGTTGGGGATTGGGGACCAGATACGAAAGGTCCCTGGCTTCTGATCCCTAATCCCTAATCCGAGGAGGCTGGCCGATGGCCCAAACGCAAGACAAAATCGAAGGAATCGACATTAAAGAGATGAAAAGCAGGTTGCTCGAATTGAGAGCGCAGCTCGAACACGACGTTGCGGTAAAAGAGCATGATGTCGCTGAAAGTGGTGACGACCTCGTGCCTGAGCGCGGCGGTGTAAGTAACCACATGGCCGACGACGCCAACGAGACAGTAGAGCAAGCCACTATGTTAACGTTGCAGCATACCGCCGAACGCCAGCTTGACCACGTGAACGAGGCGCTCGCCCGCATAGAAGAGGGCAAATACGGCACCTGCGCCAACTGCGGCAAAAAGATCAACCCCGCCCGTCTGAAAGCCCTTCCCTTTTCCACCCTCTGCATTGATTGCCAGACCCTCTCCGACAAAGGCAGACTTTAGCGGAATTATGAATTATGAGTTTTGAATTATGAATTAGACGGC
>JBDSDS010000341.1:0-5436 GCA_039920445.1 Chloroflexia bacterium | reverse complement strand
ATAACCATTTACCAGAGCGCTATATTTCCTCCTCACAAGCATGCAATACGTGAGGGGAGGCGTACTTATTGCTTTACTAGATGTCTCAACCTGCGGCTACATGAACATCACGAATATTACTCTTTGCCAAGGGGGAGTGGGTGAGCAGTGAGCAATAAGGCGGACGAACAGATTTGGATAGAACGAGCCAGTGAAGGCGACGTGGAGGCATTCGGCTACCTCTATGAGCGTTATGCTGACCGCATATATCGGTTTGCGCTGTTCCGCCTGAGCAATCATGCCGATGCGGAGGACGTAACCGAGCAAGTCTTCGTCAAAATGATCGAACACATCTCCGGATTCACATGGAAAGGCTCAGGATCCTTCATGGCCTGGCTTTATCGTATAGCCTATAACCAGGTGGTCGATACCGTGCGGCGTAATACGCGCCACCCTGAGGTGGACCTTGAAACTCTGCAGGATTTCATCGCAGAAGAAGGCGGCGACCCGCAGGACTATGCTGAGCAGCAGGACTTTATGCGCCAGGTGAACAATTGTATGGAAGAGCTGACCGAGTTGCAGCTTCAGGTTATTCTACTCAAGTATGGGGCAGGTATGGGCAACGCCGAAGTTGCAGAAACGCTGGATCGGACGTCGGGCACAATAGCCGCTGTGCATCACCAGACTCTGAAAAAGTTACGCGGGTTGATGGAGTTAAAGGGTTATGGGACTTACAAAAGCTGACAAGTGTGCGTTATATCTATAGGAAGCTATTTATCAGAAGCTAGAGGACAATGGAACACGTATCAATCGAGCAGGCATTTCAATACTGTCTGGAAAATCCGGACAACCTGAGCACAGCCCAATTGCTCAGCAAGTTCCCCCAGCATCGGGACGAGCTTGAGCTGCTGCTTGCTTTCGATACGCAATTGAACAAAGCCTTGCCTCTCGAAATGCCGCCAGACAGTAAAGCCCTCGTCAAGCAACGCCTGGTGGACAGGGTAGCTGCCGGTCGGGCAGACCATGCAGCCGAGAAGGATGGCCCTACTATAAAGCCGAGGGCTGGAAAGGCAGAGGTTCCAGGTATCCCCTGGTGGCGTCGAAGAGCGTTTGCCGGTGCTGCTGCGGCCCTCTTGGTCGGGTTACTATGGTGGCAAAGCGCAACATCATTACCTGATAACCCTCTCTATCCGGTAAAACTGGGTACCGAAGACCTCCTTCTCAACTTCACAGTCGGCCCCACGGGCTTGATACAAGGGCACCTCAACCTCGGCAACATGAGGTTGCTCGACATTAGATCAATGCAAAGCGGAAACGGCCTGAATCGCGTGGGTCCCGCCGTGGACAACTATCGATACCACATAGGCAATTGTCTCAACCTGTGGCAAGAGCATCAAGACGCTACGGATGTTGATCTCGCCAAGCTGATTTACGCCTCGAGCGTGGCTGGGCAGCGAACACTAGATGCAATGGGTGGCAGTGGAAATAACCTGTCCGCGGAACTACGCTCCAACATCCAAGACACCGCTACAACAATAGACAAGCTCCAGTCGAGTAGCTCAAGAATTCTGCGCGATGCCAATATAGACCTTGACCCTGTTCTCAAGGATATTGGCGGGACACTCAGCAGCCTCCTCTTGCCGGCACCAGGGACCACCCCCACCGTAACTGCGGTAGCCGCTCCCACCAGCACGGTGACACCCGGCACATCTACGCCGACGGTTACCTCGACGGTTACCTCGACGGTTAGCCCGACTGTCACGCAGGGCCTCCCAAGTCCGGAACTTCCTAGCCCCCCTACGCTCACCGCAGTATTCCAGGCTGCGCAGACCATCATTGCGCAGGCTGGGCCATCGCAGACCCCCCTCTCCGCTGCCGAAACGGTGGTGGCGGGAGGGGCAGGCACGTCCATTACCACACCGATGGCGAATGCAATACAAACGATGCTGGCGCAACCAACTTTCATAGTGCCAGCACAACCAGAGTTAACGCCTACTCCGATTGGCACCCTCACGCTAATAGCCGGTCCGCAACTGATCCTCACGGCAATTGCAGTCCCTACGACTCCATTGCCTGCAACGGCTGTACGTGCTCCGAGCGCGACACCTGTTGTAAAAACCGTGTTGCCCAGCCCAACTTTTCCACTACTCAAGCCATCACAACCTTAGGGTTTCACTAGCAACTGCACCAGGCATCTTTAGATTGCTCTAGCATCCGGCCGTAGGGATACGTCCCCTTTACAGATGGGAATGCCCGGCCACAAACGTGCCCCCAAAATAAGTTAATCAGATCAATTTTAGCGAATTACCCATAAATCTCTTAAGTAATTCGTGGTAATAGCGTTTTAAAAGGGCGGAATAGTTCCCATGAGGATGTGGTAAGCAAGAGTCGACCGAACTTACCACAGGGATCCTGAACCGGCCGATAAGGGGTCCACAGCCAACCTGGGATTTGAACCGCCAGTATCAATCGAGGGGACTATTCCCCACAAAGCCAACCGCGCAGAACCATTAGGGCTCAGAATGCGGTTGAATACCGGAAGGCTCAGAAATGAGTGGACCGGAGGAAGCCGAAAAGGAGAAACACAATGTTACTCGAGAAGAAAACTCTTACACTGAACGATATCGAAGCAGAGACAGCATTAGTGCTGCCTGAGCGCAACATGATGGCACTCGTCACTGTGGTAATCACGAATGTGCTCAATAACCTGTCTATCGATGTTGACGTCAGGAACAACAACGTTGCAGTGCAGGTATGCGCAGTCGTTCTACTGCTCAACACGATCCTGGCTGGGGGCAACGAACTTACGTGCACCATCGAGCAGAGGTAAGTTGATCTAACCTACGATCAATTTTAGCAGCTGCCCCACCAGGAGCGACTGCGATGGCGGGCCGGGCTTAAGTCCGGCCCGCTTTTCTATCTTTAGGAGAGCCGTGAGTGATTACTAAGGCAAAAGCTGATCAAGCGCCTGCCACCGAGCAACCAATCGTCTCAACGGGGGAAGTAAGGCAGCCCGATGCTCTGGTACCAGAGCGACCCGCACTCGCATCCGGTGTCGAACTCGTAGGGATGATGCAGGGGACGGGCTTTACCAATCAGCAATGGCTCGTTCAGCGCAACGGCCAATTCATACAGATTACAGAACTTCTCTATCGAGTGGCCGAGCAAATAGATGGCAGGCGTACCCTGGGGGAGATTGCTGAAGAATTGACGCAATCCACAGAGTGGCTAGTAAGCGCGGAAAACGTGAGCCAGATTATCGAGGCCAAGCTCTTGCCTCTCGGCCTTGTAGTACCCTCAGCGGGCGCTGCACCCTCTGGGGTGGTTTCAGGGGCAGTGCCAAGCTTTTCGCCATTGTCCGTCAACATGCGAATGAAGGTGATCGGCCCACGAGCAATCGACCCCTTTACGCGTGTGTTACAGGTGATATTTGCGTCACCCGTCCTGATTCCGATGCTGGTAATCGTAGCGGCCGCACACATATGGATGTATATAGCGAACATGGGTCTTGTCGTGGCAGGTCTTATGGAGACGCTTTATAAGCCCGGTCTGTTGCTCCTGGTACTGGGCATAGTTCTCGCAGCTGCGGTTGTCCATGAGTTCGGCCATGCCTCGGCGCTGCGGTACGGGGGCGGTAAAGTACGAGCTATGGGTGCAGGGCTCTATTTGATATATCCGGCATTTTATACTGACGTAACGGACGGCTATCGTCTGGGCCGTGGGGCCAGAGTACGTACCGATCTGGGTGGGGTCTACTTTCATCTCATTTTCGCGGCCGGTCTGATTGCTATTGCATTCCTATCTGGGCAGTACTTCCTACTGGTAGCTGTTGTATTAATCAATTCAGATGTCGTACGCCAGTTCATTCCTTTTGTGCGGCTTGACGGTTACTGGATGCTTACCGACCTGACGGGTGTGCCGGACTTTTTCACACAGATGGGGCCTTTCCTAAGAAGTGTGTTACCCTTACGGGCCGGCCAGGGCGATAAGTTACCAGAACTCACCCCATGGGTAAGAGCAGTATTCCTCCTTTTCACCGTGCTCACCGTGCCCGCGCTCGCCATTCTTGTGTTTCTAATGGTGACTAACCTGCCATCGTTCGTTGCGGCTTCTTGGGACTCATTGCTATCCCAGTTTGAGCAGCTTTCCCTTGCATTCAGCGGTGGGAATATACTTGGTATTGCGCTCTTATTTACTCAGGTGTTGTTACTGGCGCTTCCGCTGCTGGGAACAGTATTCATCCTCTTCACTTTGGGTCGTGGAGCACTACGGGGATTGTGGAACTGGAGCAATGGTGCGCCGATGCGGAAATTAGTCGCGGGGCTTGTGCTAGCTGCGATCTTGGCGCTTGTAGCTGTTGCATGGAGTCCTCAGGTTTCGGCGCTTGCTAACGGCGGACCGCCAGGCGTGCAGAATTTCAAGATTGAGAGCCGTAGTCACCTGGACTCGAGCGTAACCTATCCCCAAAGCCCGCCTGTGGGAGGAGACCACTCCCCGGTGTGGCAGAACTGCGGATTCTACGACTCGCCGATCAATAACGAGAATGGAGTACATTCGCTTGAGCATGGTGCGGTGTGGATCGCATACCGCCCCGATCTGCCTAGGAAAGAGATCGACTTTCTATTCCAGACAGTACGCAGCCAGTCCTATATTCTTGCAAGCCCTTACCCAGGGCTAAAGGCGCCTATTGTGGTGTCTTCTTGGGGACGCCAGTTGGAGTTTGACTCGACAGATGACCCACGCCTCCAAAGGTTCGTGCAGACCTTCCGCTTAAGCCGTCAAGCTCCCGAAGCTGGGGAGTCATGTACTGACGGCAAAGGAGAGCCTAAGTAGTAAACAACTTTAGCTTACAAAACACTGCCGCCTTCGGGCGTCGCACGTGAATTGGCTTCGCGCAAGGAGAATGTGATGGAAATATGGGATAGCCGCACCGAGTCACTGTCGACGGAACCTGCATGGCAAGCGTGGCTGCGTTGGGTGCTGTTTACTGTAGTGGGCTACCTCACAAGCTGGAGTATAGCTGCTGCCCCCAGCATGTTAATGCCTGACACCGGAGGTCAGGTTCTAGGTTCGGTACTGGGGTTGTTCGGCTCTGCGCTAGTGGGGCTAATGCAATGGTTGGTGCTCAGACGTTACCTACTAGGCATCACCTGGTGGGGGTGGATTTTGGCTACGATGCTGGGCCAGCTCCTACGTCTGGTAGCCGCATTATTCCTCATTGTCGGATTGCTATTATTTGAAGTAATAGGAGATTTACCGGAACTGCTTGGCGTATCAGCGACGCTGACGCTCATCACCTTCTTAAATGGAATTCTCCTTGGCCTTCCTCTGGGCTTTGTACAATGGATTGTGCTGCGGCGCTACGTATCTGAGGCGGCTTGGTGGATACCAGTCGTTGCTGTAGGAGCGGCGCTGAACAGCATTATGCCATTGGCAGGCGGGATGCCTGCCCTGCTT
>JBDSDS010000340.1:0-7769 GCA_039920445.1 Chloroflexia bacterium | reverse complement strand
CATAAGAACGACGTGCTGGACGAGCATTGCGCCACAATAGGCCGCGACGCAAGCGAGATACGCAGATCGTGGCAGTTCTATCTCAAGTCACCGGAGGAAGTATCAGGCGTGCGACAGCGCATCGAGCCTTACTTAGCTATCGGTATAGATCACGTCTGTATAGGAATGCCGTTAGGCTACCACCCATGGCTGATAGAGCAGTTAGCAAATGACGTGAAACCGCTATTCGGGTAGCCTGGACGGAATCACGCATGTACGGAGGGAAAGTTCTCTGGATTCAATCTTGCGAAACGTAGTGAACATAAAGTATTGAACATATTGTATGTACGAGGAGTTCACCGTGCAGAAGTGGGAATACATGAAGCTAACCGTAGAATGGTATTCTTTAAGTAGCACATGGCGGTTTGTGTATGAGCTTAAACACTATCTGGCGGACGACCTTTTCCACGTTATGAACAAACTCGGTCAGCAGGGGTGAGAACATATAAGCGTGGTGCCTTTTTACACTACAATACATGGACCAAATGCAGAGGAAGATTGGATTGAAACGTCCACGGACAGATACGATTTGTTCTTCAAGAGGTGCGTTGAATAGGTTTATCGGCTGACATTGCCGGGCATAATTGCACACACCCTAATCTTACTACTTGCTATTCTTGTGGCGAGCGGTCACAACCGTCTTGATGCCTCCACGCACGCCGAAATCACCTGTAATGGTCATCTTCATTGGGAGTGAGGGCTTCCACCAGGTCGTTGAGAATTCGGTTGGTGACATCTTCATGGAAGTGCCCCTCGTCGCGGAACGACCATATGTATAGCTTCAGCGACTTTAGCTCGACGCACCGGGGGCCGGGCTTATAGTTGATATGTATTGTGGCGAAGTCCGGCTGTCCGGTCATTGGACACAGTGCCGTGAATTCCGGGCAATCTATATCAATTTCGTAGTCATTCTGTGGATGCGGGTTCGGGAAGGTTTCAAATGTCTTTGATGGTTTAGTCGTCATATTTGTTCTCGCTCTTATGTGACTCTAGCAGTCTGGGCGGCTTGATTCTCATACAGGCATAAATGACCGTCAGCCTGTAATTATACCACGAGCGGCGTGTGCTTAAAAGGGAAGCAGCTCGGCAAGATGCGCTGTGTGCTCTCGTCATGAAGAAGGCCGGAGAAGGACTTACTCTGCGCCAAGCCACAGCTTACGCGAATATAAGTCCGGCACCCGGCCTCTAAAGGATAGTTCTAACCCTGGTTTGGGCGTAGCTTAGCCGAAATCGCCTCCACCAAAATCGCCTCCGCCGAAGTCTCCACCGAAATCGCCTCCACCGAAGTCTCCAGAGCTGCCATAATCTCCACCAGAGTCGGCGCTATAATCGCCACCGGCATCCTGACCCGTATCGCCGGTGCCTTCACCGCCCTCGCTGTTGGCATCACCTTCCTGGGAGCCATCAGCGAAACCGTCATTGTAGCCAGAGTCGCCAAGGAACTGGTTGACAAGCATACTGCCGACAAACATACCGGCCATGCTGCTGAAGAAACTGCCCGCCATCAGCCCGCCCATGCTCATGCCGCCGCCCATAGGACCTACATTGCTGAAGGTGCGCTCGATGGTGCCGGGCTGGCGCATCTCGGCTCGTGTCGCCATCCGTGCCAGGGAACGAGGGTCGTCCTGATTGGCATCGGCTGTTTGCTTTTCGTTCTCGGGCAGGGTTGTACGCAACTGGTCGAGCACCGTCCGACGCTGTTCGGGTGTGAGCCTGCCAAACGCCTCCTCGTGCGCCTGCTCGATTGTCTCAGGTGGCGCGGTCTGGAGCATATAACGGTAGCGGGCGATTGCCTGCTCGTCCGTCATCTGCTGGGGTTGGCCCTGTTGAGGGTTTTGTCCCCCTGCATACATGCCTCGCCCTTGCTGTTGCTGCTGAGGCTCCTCATTCCTGGCAAAGAGTTTGTCGAAGAAACCCATAGTCTTTCATCTCCTATCTGCCGTATATTTCGCCTTAGTTGTGCGGTCATGACACTTTCAAAGAGTAATATTAGCAGGATGCCTGCCATCCCCTTGTGGACATTTCCATTATCTAATACGCAGTAGGGGCTAAAGTTGTTGCGTATGGATAGAGATTGGTACTGCTATTTCTGGCACATCTGGGCTATGTACATCTGCCTTCCTGCAAGTTACACTTAACCTACTAGCGCTGAAATCAAGTAATATAGACGCGGAAGAGTCTATATGGGCTAGAGCCTGCGCGCATAACCACCCCCTGTACATCTACTAATACGATACGCGCACTCGGTACAGACCAAACTTTGTAGAAGGGTACCATTATGTACATTCCCAGAAGACTGGCTCATCTACTACTCTCATGCCTGCTGGTAATGATTGCGGGCTCCTCTGCGCATCAAGTCATGGCGCAGGACAGTGGTCATAGCCCAGCCTCACCTAATGATGTTATCTCCCTTACCTCGCCCAACAACGTAACTATCGCCGAGTCGGACGACTACGCTACGCAAGTGCTCGGCAATCCTGCCGATATGAACGATCTGGACGACCTGGACTTCCCGTCTCGATACACTTACCTGACAGTAAATGGAATATGGAGCGCCACCACCCTCAGCGGCGGAGCCAGCGCATGGATACAGCACCAGAGCTACGACATAGTTTATTCGTATGCTGGCGAGCGCGATGGCGTGAACTATCCCATTGACACCAGGCGCTTCACGCACTTACGCTTGCGTATGTATGCCTCACAGGCCGGCAGCGCAGTCCTCTATTGGTACACTGCTCACGCCCCGGTCTATGCCCCTGCAGGTAACACTCGCTTTATCAGCTACCAGGCTGGATGGCATATATATGACGTAGATATGACTGCGGGCGGGCCGGCATCTACTGGCGATTGGACGGCACAAAACGTTTCTGGCCTCCGCCTTGATGCTCCTATTGACATTGCAGGCAACCAGATCAAGTACGACTGGGTGCGCTTGACACCTGCGACCTCTCAGGCGGTTAATATCAGATGGACCTACCAGGGCGGCGCCAGCACGCCGGTACAGTTATTCCTGTCACCAAGCGCAGATCCGGGGAGCGGAGAACAGTTAATAGGAACTGTACCTGCGGGCAACGGTGCATTTACCTGGAACAGCATAGGCATATCGCCTGGCACGTACTACATCCACGCCCTGATGAACGGGGCGCGTAGCGCAAGTGGGCCGCTCTACGTGAACGCCTCACCCGTCCTGGACATAGATGCGCCCAGCCCACGTACCGGAGAGGACTTCGGCTATGCTCGCATGAACCGCGACTGGAACAGTAGATCAGCCTTCCAACTCGAGGGCAACATTCAGTGGCAGGCAGAGACCCCTGAGTACCTGCAGGGTCGAGGAACCAACAACGATCCATCGGTATCCTGGCTTTATTACGATAGGGCCAACCCCATAGACGCAGCTAGATACCGTTATATGAATATGCGCTTCTACCTGCAGGCCCCCTCGCCTTGCCCTACGTCGCCGTGGAATGCAGGGCCGCGTATGGGCTGGAATGATAGGACTAACCCGTTCACCTCCCTGACTCAGACACGGCATATACTGGCTATGTACAACAGGTGGATGCAGGTGGCCTGGGACTTCCCTAATAGCCCTTTAGAGCCTGGGGGCAGGGCCTGGAACAGCGCAAATTGGAATACCCTGCGCTTTGATCAAAACGAGGATGATGAGGCCACCAGCGGAGGCGCTCCCCTCCTGCCCGACTTCTTCCGCATGGGACAGGTAAAGCTTACCTCAATTCCCATAGCGCATCAGGGTACCATCAGGTGGCGCGCTATACAGGGCGCTGGCGTAGTGGACCTGTACTATGACGGGGACCGATCAGGCTACAACGGCACCTTGATACAAGCAGGAGTACCCCTTGCCGCGGGCGCGGCCACCTGGAACACGGCGCAGATGCCGGGCGGCCAGTACTGGGTGTATGCAGTGGCGCACGATTCATACAATTCCTTCCGCCAGTACGCCCTGGCTCCGCTGCTGGTAGACCACGCACAGCAGAGCACATTGTTCACCGACGTTCCCAACAACAATACCTTTGCTTCGGATATTAACTCGCTGGCCCTCAGGGGAGTGACAGCAGGTTACTACCAGCCCGATAACACTTACATGTTCCGCCCTGGGGCGTCTGCTACCAGGGGGCAGATAACGAAGATGGTGGCGCTGGCGTTCAGCATCCCAGAGAGTGCAGGCGGCCAGCGTTTTTCGGACGTACCCCCCGGCAGCACGTTCTATACTTACGTAGAGACCCTCGCTGGGCGCGGTATAATCTCCGGCTATCAAGATGGCACGTTCCGTCCAAATACATCTGTAACCAGGGGTCAGCTGTCGAAAATAATAGCTCTCTCCGGGCAGCAGATGCGTAACTGGACGCTGGCTAACCCTAATAGCCCTACCTTCGCCGATGTACCGGTGGGCAGCACGTTCTACCAGCATGTAGAGACTCTATCTGCTCGCGGCGTCATCTCGGGGTACCCGTGCGGTGGGCTTAATGAGCCTTGCGATGGGCAGAGTCGCCCTTACTTTCGGCCTGGGGCCAATGTCACCAGAGGTCAGCTATCCAAGATGCTGACCCGGTCCACGGAGTAAGTTATAAAGCGCGCCGTTTTAGCTGAGCAAGAGCCTGGGCTGAGATACAAGCCCAGGCTCTTGATCTTTAAACAGGAAAGGCTTATATATCTTCAGCCCTTATTTGGTACGCGGCTTTCGCGACACAAGAGTCGTGGTAAGCTTATACTATCACTGACACTATTCGAGGAGCATACGTTGCCACATGACATATTGATAAATCAAGGCATCCTCCGCAGGCTGGAAGATGGCCTTGTCCTGCGCAAGTCTATGCCGCAGGACCGTGAGAGACTGGCTGACTTCCATGCTAATACCCTGCTCGACATACATGAGACGCCCCCGCTAGAGCGTCTTCATGGCTTTGTGCTCGACTTGATGAGCGGGCAGCACCCTACTTTCAGCCCAGCAGACTTTACTATTGTAGAAGACACAGCCACAGGGAAGATCGTCTCCTCTATGTGTCTGACCTCGCAGATGTGGACATATGAAGGCGTTCCTTTCCCTTTCGGGCAGCCTGATATAGTTAGCACTGATCCCGCTTATCGAAGGCGCGGTCTGGTACGCGCCCAGATCAACGAGGTCCACAGGTGGAGCGCGGAACGAGGCGAATTAGTACAGGGCATCACGGGCATACCCTGGTACTACCGGCAATTCGGTTACGAAATGGCTCTTAGTTTCGATGCGAGCCGCGTAGCGCCCAAGACCAACGTTCCCCATCTGAAAGAAGGAGAGTCGGAGGCTTATCGCTTCCGCCAAGCCACGACTGAAGATGTGCCTTTCATTATAGAGATGTACCGGCAAGCAACATTGCGCTCAGTAATAGCTTCAGTGCGCGCCGAAGCGCTTTGGCGATATGACATCGAGGGGCGTAACGAAAAGAGCGGCATGCGCGCCAATTTCCTGGTGATCGAGACGCCGGAGGGTGTGCCTGTCGGCCTGTTGGTACACTCCCGCAAATTATGGGGTGAAAGTTTGGGAGTGCGTCTGTACGAGGTAAAGGCTGGCGTGCCCTTTCTGGCGCTTACATCTGGTGTGATGCTCTACCTGAACGCGACTGGAGAAGAGTACGCGAAACGTGACGATGGGGAGGTCAGGGGGATTGCCTTCAACCTGGGAGAAAAGCACCCAGTGTACGATACAATCCCGGACAGGCTGCATGTCAATAAGCCTTACGCCTGGTACATCCGCGTACCTGACCTACCCGTGTTTGTCCGCCACATCGCTCCAGCCCTGGAAAAACGCCTTACGGAGTCTGTCCAATCCGGCTACACGGGCGAAATAAAGATCAGCCTCTACCGAAGTGGCATCCACCTTAAGTTCCAGCAAGGTACTATTTCCGTAGAAGGGTGGAATCCTGACCGCGTCGAAGAGGGAGATGCGGCCTTTCCTGACCTCACTTTCCTGCAATTGCTGTTCGGGTTCAGGTCGCTGGAAGACCTCCAATACGCCTTCCCCGACTGCTCGACCAATACGGACACCGCACGTGCCCTGCTGCCTATCCTCTTTCCCAAGAAGGACTCAAACGTTTGGTCCGGCGGGTGAGTTCCCTGCTTACAGTTCAATTCGAGAGGACCATAGACCATTGCAAATACGCTAGTTCCATTCTTTATGGAATCACTACAAGAGCCATATTGTAGGGGGATCATAGAGATTGGGGAGCAGAGGCATCAGCTACGCGTGGCCGTAATGCAAAGATTGAAATCAGCGCACGTAAAGACTGAGAATAGCCTACTAGAGTAGGCAAAGATTGGGAATAGCCTCAGTTCAGTTAAGCGATGTGTATCTCAAAGATTGGGAATAGCCGATATCCTTTGCCGTATCTAAAATCCTATAGTGGCAACACATATCTTACGTATTATGCGGACTCCATATTAACCGATGACGTCAGAATACACCCTATGCACTTACCCACTGCTAGACAGGATGGCCGACCAGCGATAGGTAGTACATGTATTACAAGCTATGCCCTGCCAATACCACGTAGCCCAGTTAATGCTATACGCCACTATACGCCGCTCTGTAGCAGCGTATAGCGGCGTACTTATATGCGCTGACCGTTCTTCAGATTTATATCAGCTAGGGCAGTTTCGCGATTATTTTGGTAGCAAGCTGCTTAGCCTTCTCCAGGTCAGTCGGATACACCAGTACGTTGATTATAACCTTACCCCTAACCACCGTCCAAAGTGAGCGCAGACCGTCCTCATCTATATAGGTATAAGCTCCGTCTCCTACACCCTCTACCGGCTCTATGTTTTCCATCATAGTAATACCTATCCAGTTCATAGTTGACTCCACAGCGATGGTCAAACTGGTTCCACCCATCTTACCATCGGCCTGTTTTGTTGGGGCGACATAGACACACTCTAGCTTAACTTGATTACGTGCCGAGTCGTCGGTCTTAAAGTCTACTGGGCCCAGTACCCCCTCTACATCATCCTTTGTTAGCAGAAAGCATGGGTCGCCTATAGTCATCAAGTCCATAACTCCGATCCCAGCTTCTCCCACAACAGTAGGGATAGATGTGTCAGGGACACCCGTAGGGATACTCTCTGTCGTGCTCTTTTGTATGACCTCTGTTTGAGCCGTACCTACTGTGGCTTGAGCCGCAGGCCCACTATCGCCACCACACGCGGCCAGTGATACTGCCAGTACTGATAGCAGTGCGATCATGGCTACCCGTCTGGCTAACGCCGCTGTTCCCATTACTACCTTTATGTGCTTCAACATAACTATTCCCACATCCTCTTAATTCTATAACCTAACCTAACAGCCTCTTAACCGAGTTTCTAGCAGGAGCCATCATTTCGCTCTTTAACACCCCTGCTCATAGCCATCGGCATTAGTGAAAAGTAGGTTAGGTACTGAGTTTTACCTACCCCTATCATACTATATACGATTAAAGATAGGTTTACTCTAAAACCTAAAGCCTTGCCTACGACCTCAAGGAAGCTGAGGCTGTGGTTTGCCCAATAGTAACGCGCTTTAGCACATGGTAAATAATAAAGCAGACTCAGATTATGAATATCGTAGAGAGCGGGGAAGACTGTTTTCAGTCTTTGTGGGCATGCAGTACTAAGCGCTATGGACGCCATTCCCAATCTCTGTGATATCATTCCCATTCTTTATGGGATACTACACGTATTTCAACGAGTTTGCTAAAACTCGTTGACAA
>JBDSDS010000339.1:0-3514 GCA_039920445.1 Chloroflexia bacterium | reverse complement strand
CACGCTCGTTGGCTCTCTCCAGCAGTTACACGGACCGGAATTGTCGTACAACAACCTGCTCGATGCGGACGCGGCGCTTGCTCTTGTCCGCGACTACAGGACGCCCGCTGTGGCTATTATCAAACATGCCACGCCATGCGGGGTTGCATGTGGAAGTGATGAGGCCAACCTTGCCGATATCTACAGCCGCGCCCTTGCGTCCGATCCACTCTCGGCCTTCGGGGGCATCGTCGGCATCAACAGGCACGTGGACGGCGCTCTGGCCGAGCATATTGCGCGCACACGCTTCGACGTGCTTGTTGCTCCCAGCTTCTCGGAAGAGGCTATCGATCTGCTTGCGCGCAGGAAGAGTCTCAGACTGCTGGCCGTGGCCGACCCCAATGTTGGCGAGCGAGACGACAAGTTCGCCTCGAAACTGGCATTCCGACAGGTCAGTGGCGGCTTCCTCGCACAGATACGCGATGCGGTGGACGAAGAACAGCCGATGGGGCCTGTTACCCTCCGACACCCGACACTAGAGGAACTGGCCGACCTGGTCTTCGCCTGGCGAGCGGTGAAGCATGTGCGCTCGAACGCGATAGTACTGGCGCGCAGGATGGCGACGGTCGGCATCGGCGGCGGTCAAACGAGCAGGGTCGACTCAGTGAAGATAGCGTGCGAGAAAGCCGGGGAATACGCTCGTGGGGCGGTTATGGCCTCAGATGCCTTCTTTCCATTCCCGGATGGAATAGAGGCGGCAGCGCAGGCGGGTGTGACAGCGATTATCCAGCCCGGCGGCTCGGTAAACGATGATGCCGTGATCGAAGCGGCGGATGTGGCGGGGATGGCTATGGTCTTCACGAGTAAGAGGCATTTCAAACACTAAGTTGCAGCCTGACCTTGCAGCATTCCTGGCGTGCCATACGCCCCGGGCAGAAGAGGAGGCGGTATGGGGAGAGGGGACTATAACTATACGGCTGCTGATTAGCTGCTATTTGAGTACAGAACTTCCACCGCTCGAATATGTTACCTCAGTGCGTAGCCTTGTCTTCCAGGGAAATTCCGTCCTCGTGCTGCGCAACCCGGACGACATCCATATCTATCCCGGCGGGCGGCGTGAAGGCGGCGAAACGCTCGAAGAGACACTGCGGCGGGAGATATTGGAGGAAGTAGGATGGGAGGTCGTTGAGATCGCACGCCTGGGCTTCCTACACTTCCAGCACCTGACGCCGAAGCCAGAGGGTTATCTCTATTCGTACCCCCACTTCATGCACGTGGTGTATATGGCAAAAGCATCTCACTTCATGCCGGGAGCCAAACTGGAAGATGACTACGAACTTGAGGCTGCGTTCCGGCCTATCAGCGAAGTACGAGAGATGCCTCTTTCTCCTTGCCAGCACGTATTTCTCAAGGCTGCATTAGAAGCACATACCTGAGCTAACAAGCACTTCTACGCGCCTCATCCCTCGGTTGGTTACGTCGCTGCTGGTTGAATATCTCGTACAGCACCACGCTTGTCGCCACCCCCAGGTTGAGCGAGTCGGCAGTTCCGACCATTGGGATCTTCACCAGTAGATCACAGGCCGCCTGCTGATGAATAGAAAGGCCCAGTCGCTCGCTGCCCATGAGTAAGACGGAACAACCGGGATAGGTGATTTGGTGATACTCTTCGGTGGCGGTTGGAGATGTGCCGATGACAGTGAAGCCGTGATCGAGCTTCCAGCGCACGAATTCGTCAAAGCCTGCGCGTATCATCTGGAGGGCGTAAAACGATCCCATGCTGGCGCGTATCGCCGTGGGGTGATATGGGTCGGTCGTATCCCCCAATAGGAGCAGCCCCGCAACGCCCGTCGCATCACACGTTCGCATGATAGCGCCCAGGTTGCCCGGATTACCCACACCGTCCAATGCCACCCATACGCGCTCCTCAGTAGGCGATATGTCGCCCAGGGTGTCGGAGTGGTAGCGCACAACTGCGCCGATGCCTTGCAGGTTCTCCTTGAAGGAAATACTATCGAACGCAGTCCTGCTCAGTTCGACGATTGGCGCTCCGGACGACCTGAGGGCATCTACAGTGTCGAGCGCGTGTGGCGTGCCCTTGATCAGGTCGGGCGCAATAACGCCCTGCGTAATCTCCGCCCCCGCCTGCACTGCTTGAGCGACGATGCGCGCGCCCTCGATATAGTAAGTCCCTGTGCGCTCACGCTCGGCGCGCGTACGTAACTGCCGGACCTGCTTCACAATGGGCGGCAGGGCCTGATCCCTAACTGGCTCTGCCATCTATCTGGCTCTCTTCCTTTACCTACCCTTGACGGTGCACGGTTTGCTGCTCGCTGGGGAGCGGCTCTTCGGTGAGGTGGCCGTTAGTGTAGTGGGCCGGGACGTCAGAGTTGGCGTAGTTGCGCACAGCCTTGACGAAGTCACGGAAGAGGGGGTGGGGGCGAGTGGGGCGACTCTTCAACTCTGGGTGAGCCTGGGTTGCGACAAACCAGGGGTGATCCCGCAGCTCTATCACCTCGACCAGCCTGCCGTCGGGGGAAAGGCCACTCAGGATTAGGCCGGCCTCCTCCATCCGTTCGCGGTAGGCGTTATTGAACTCGAAGCGGTGGCGGTGCCGCTCATACACAACAGGCTCGCCATAGGCGCGGGCGGCCTTTGTGCCAGGCACGAGATTACAGGGATAAGAGCCGAGGCGCATGGTCCCACCCATGTCGGCTATGTCGCGCTGATCTGGCATTATGTCAATCACCGGGTCGGCACAACGTTGATCGATTTCGGTTGTGAACGCGCCGGGGAGACCTAGCACGTTGCGGGCGAACTCTATCACCGCCATCTGGAGGCCATAGCACAGGCCGAGGTAAGGGATTTTGTTTTCGCGGGCGTATTGAGCGGCTACGATCTTGCCCATAACACCACGATCACCGAAACCGCCCGGCACGAGGATGCCGTCTACACCCCGAAGGAGATCGTCCGGCCCCTGCTGCTCTAATATCTCTGTGTTCACCCAGCGGATATTCACTTTCACACTATGATGCGCGCCCGCATGACGTAACGCTTCGGCAACGCTAATATATGCATCATGAAGCTCTGTATATTTGCCGCAGAGAGCAACGGTCACGAGGCCGCTGGTGGCGTCCATCCGCTCTACGGTCTGCTTCCAGCTTGAAAGGTCAGGCGCATGGCCGCCGAGGTTGAGCTTCTCTACAATGTAATCACCCAGACCACGCTCTTCGAGCAACAGGGGAACATGGTAAATGTTGCTCACTGTGGGGAGGGGCACGACCGCGCGAGGCTCCACATCGCAGAAAAGGGCTATCTTAGAGATGATATCTTCGCCCACAGGCTGGTCTGAGCGGCAGAGGATAACGTCGGGGTTGATGCCGATGGAGCGCAATTCTTTGACCGAGTGCTGTGTCGGCTTGGTCTTCAATTCGTCGGTGGCGGTCACCTGGGGCAGGAGGGTGAGGTGCATGTATAGAACGTTCTCACGCCCGGCGTCGCGGCGCATCTGGCGGATCGCTTCGAGGAAGGGAAG
>JBDSDS010000338.1:0-7785 GCA_039920445.1 Chloroflexia bacterium | reverse complement strand
TTACGATGGTGATAAGAGGGCGTGAGGTGTCCCACGAGCGGTAGACCGGGTTATCGCTGTTGCCGCCCGCGCTGTGCTCATCTATGCGGGCAAGCCTTTGGAGCGTCTCGCTGTGGGTGACATTGTATGTGATCACCTCGTCGACGCCGCACGCCGTCATGAGATCGCGTATCCTCTCCTCAGTCTCGAACTGGTAGTTGACCTCCTGCGGTGGGAGACCCCCATCGAGCAGTGTCTCCGGGATGAGGTCGTAGCCGACCATGCGCGCCACCTCTTCCACCAGATCGGCGGGAAGGGTAACGTCGTTGCGGTAGGAGGGCACATCGACCAGCATGGTTGTATCCTGGCCGACCGCATCCGCGTTGGGCGGCAGGTCTACCTTGAACTCCAGCCTGCCGAGTAACTCAGCCATCTGAGAGGGGCGTACCTTGATGCCAAGCAAACGCTCTACCTCTGAGGTATAGAAATGTATTCGCACCGGCTTCAAGGGGCGTGGGTAGGCATCTACATAACCCTGGGCGATGGTGCCGCCCGCAAGCTGGCGCATCAGTTCGGCGGCACGCTTCATTGCAGGCACCGTGAGGTTGGGGTCTACGAACCGCTCGAACCTGTATGCTGCCTCCGATGGCAGCTTGAAGAGGCGGGCGGTTCGCCTTACAACTCGCTGCTCAAAGTGAGCAGATTCGAGTAGCACATCACTCGATCCTTCTTCTATTTCGCTGTCGGCCCCACCCATCACACCCGCCAGGGCTACGGGCCTGCGAACGTCGCCGATTACCAGCATCTTGCTGTCCAGGGTGCGCTCTACGTGATCGAGGGTGGTGATCTTTTCGCCGTCGCGCGCTCGCCTGACGATAATCTTACCCTCCTCGACGGCGTCATAGCTGAAGGGGTGCATAGGCTGACCCAACTCAAGCATGACGTAGTTTGTAATATCGACCACGTTGTTGATAGGTCGCATACCGGCAAGGGTTAGCCTGCGCTGCATCCAGGCGGGCGAAGGTACGACGCGCACGCCTTGAATGACCGCGCCCGTGTAGCGTGGGCAGAGGTCGGAGTCTGATATCTCTACCTGCAAGAGACTTTCGGCTGGCGGGCCGTCTGCTTGCCACTCGGACGATGGGTAGCGTACCTCGGAGCCGAAGAGTGCGGCGATCTCGCGGGCGAGGCCGATCATGCTCAGGATGCGCCCATTGTTGGGTGTCACTTCTATCTCAAGGATGGTGTCGCCAAGCAGATCGCGGGCGGGCAGGCCGAGGGGAGTTGCGGCATCGAGGACGATTATCCCTTCATGCTCCTCCGACAGGCCAAGTTCGGCTTCGGACATTACCATCCCCTCGGTCTGGATTCCGCGTATCTTGGCAGGCTTGAGGATAGACCACTTGGCGGGGGAAACGTGCTGGTCAAGATAGCGCGAGCCGAGCAGCCCCAGCACCACCCTCTGGCCGTGCTTAATGTTTGGCGCGCCCGTGACAACTGTGATGGGATTTTCAGCGCCATATTCGACTGTCGCCAGTTTGAGGCGGTCGGCATTGGGATGCTGCTCCAGGCGGGCGACGTGGCCCGTGAAGATGTTCTCCCACTCTGCGCCGATGGTGATTACGTGCTCGACCCCGATACCTGCCAGGGTAAGGCGGCGTGCGAGTTCTTCAACCGGCACATCTATGTCTACGTACTCCCGCAGCCAGGAAAGCGGTGCGAGTATTGCCATAATAGTCCTCCCTTTGGAGAATTATGAATTATGAGTTTTGAATTATGAATTGACGGGTTTTCCTTATAATTCAAAACTCGTCAGAATTGTCGCAAGAAGCGCAGGTCGTTGCCGTAAATGAGCCGCATGTCGTCTATTGAATGGCGGAGCATGCTTATGCGCTCGAAGCCCATGCCGAATGCGAAACCGCTGTACTCGTCCGGGTCGATGCCTCCGTTGATAAGGACCTGGGGGTGGATCATGCCCGCGCCCATTATCTCCAACCAGCCTGTATTGCCGCATGACCGGCAACCTTTGCCGCCACACACCATGCAGTCTACCGCGATGTCCACGCCCGGCTCGACATACGAGAAGTAATCGCACCGGAAGCGCACGCGCCGCTCAGGGCCGAAAATGGCGCGGGCGAATGCGGCCATTGTGCCCTTCAGGTCGGCCAGGGTGATTTTCTTGTCTATCGCCATCCCTTCCATCTGGGTGAAGTATGCCTCGTGTGTGGCATCGGTCGCCTCGGAGCGGTAGCTCTTGCCAGGCACCACGAGCCTCAGTGGGGGCGCAATCCGCCGCATCATGCGTATCTGCATGGGTGATGTATGCGTTCGCAATACCACCGGCGGGAGTTCATCCATGCTCGACCCCAGCGGGCGGATACCGAGGAGGCGGTCGTCTACATAGAAGGTATCCTGCATCGAGCGGGCGGGGTGCTCAGGCGGGATGTTGAGCAGCTCAAAGTCGTACACGTCCAGCTCGACATCCGGGCCTTCGTACACCTGGAAGCCCATGTCGCGGAATGCCCTTATCACGTCGCGGGCGGTCTGCGTGATAACGTGCAGATGGCCCGACTGTACAGGACGTCCGGGTAGCGTGATGTCGACCGCTTCCGATGCTAGCTGCTTCTCTTGTTCGCCGGAGAGAACGTTCGCGGAGGCTTTGCTGAATGCTTCTTCAAGCTCCAGCTTTGCAGCGTTGATCGCCTGCCCTGCCTGACTCCGTTCCTCGGTGGGAAGCGTGCCGACACCCCGGAAGAGGCCAGTAAGCTGGCCCTTTTTCCCCAGGTACTCCCTGTTCCACTCTTCGAGCGCGTCGCCTGTATCTGCGGCTGCCAACGTCGCCAGCGCCTCGCGCTTTGATGATTCTATCTGCTCCTGTAGTGAAGGCATTTCTCCTCCTTCGTCGGAATTATGAATTATGAGTTTTGAATTATGAATTGATGTGGGTCTTTCTAACTCATAACTCGTCAGATGTATCTCTTCTTTATCAACAAAAACCACGCTCGTCAGGGACGAAGCGCGGCCACGTGGTACCACCCTGGTTTCGGCTTGCCTACCGTCGAGGTAGGGCCAAACCGCTCAAGCTCGTTTAACGGTGAGCAACCGGGGCAGACTACTTGTCGAATTATGAGTTTTGAATTATGAATTATGAATTGATTGGGGTTCTGCCAATTCATAATTCGACATTCAAAATTCCGTTTCACCTGCCGGCTCGGGAGTGAACTTCTGCCGGGTTCCGCGAGGTAGGCTCACAGTCTATGGCCTATCCCTCCCTGGGCGCATCCGCCCGACCTACTCTCTCCGTCATTGCCTTTGTATATTCAATTATGATTGCTCTATTTAGTACCTTATATGGCGTGGGGTTGTCAAGGGGCTTGCGGAGTAGGTCTGGAGTACCATTCTGTCCACGCGGGTAATGTAGGGTCGGACACACGGGTCCGCCCCTACAGCAAAATAGCCTGTTACCTTTCCCCAACAAGTTGCGTATCTATTGGCGGAACGGAAAAACTTAGGAAAGGAGAAATGAAGTGAACACCAAGAAATTGTACAGGGGCAAAGACGTAATGCTCGGAGGTGTAGCGAGTGGCCTGGCTGACTATTTCAGCCTCGACCCGACGATTGTTCGTTTGCTCTTCGTGCTTATAGGGTTTGTGTCAGGTGGGTTCCCGGCGGTGCTGGTCTACCTGGCGCTGTGGGCAATTATGCCACGCAATCCGGCGTAACGAACGAAAACAGAGGATATTATTGGGAGTTGCCTGGGTCCGCTTACCAGGCTATTAGGATAAACAAAAGGATATTTGGAGGAGGAGAACATGAACGGTACTAACAGACTTTACAGAAGCACAAGCGAGGCGATGGTAGGCGGAGTGGCTGCGGGCCTTGCTAATTATTTCAAGGTTGACCCAACCTTTATCAGGCTCGGCTTTGCGGCAGCGACTTTCTTCACAGGCGGCGCATTCCTTCTGGTATATGCGGCGATGTGGCTGTTGATCCCGACTGTAGGCAGCACGGCTTCCGATGCAGGCGCTATCGTGTCCGAGAACCTGAACGAGATCGGCGACAAGGTGCGCGGTTTTGTTGGAGGGTCGGGCGGGAAGAGTGCGCCTAACGGCAACGGGAATGGAAATGGTAACAGTAATGGCAATGGCAATGGTACTCCGGCAGGCACGGAAGTGGCTCATAACCAGTCGCAGCCTCCCCAGGCAAGCAGCACAGTCGCACAGGACAAGCCTGGCTTCAATCCGAAGGCGCTAATATTGGTCGGTGGGCTTTTCCTCTTGCTGAACATGGGCGTCTTCCGGGGCTTTCATATGGGCTTCTGGTGGCCTGTTCTATTGATAGGGCTTGGCGTTATAATGTTGTCGCGCAGGCGACCTTAGGAAGAGAGTGACATAGTTATGGATGCAGCGGTGTATGAACGCCGCTGTATTCGTGCATGGAGCAATTGCTATGGAAGATGACGTAAATAACAGGCCAGAGAGTGCGGGGGGCACACCTACAACCAGGATCGCGCCGCAGGATGTGCCGCCTTATGTGTCTGCTGCTTTACCTCGTGAAGAGAATGTAAGAGATCGAAGGCCGCATCATGTGCCTGTACTGGGGCCGGTGATGCTAATTCTGGCGGGATCGGTCTTCTTACTAAACAACCTCGGCCTTGTGTCGTGGGATGTTTGGGGCGAGGTGTGGAGGTTATGGCCTATTATCCCTATAGCGATAGGACTCGATATGATACTGGGCCGTCGCTCTCCTGCGCTTTCGATCATAGTCGTGCTGGGTGTGATTGCCGCAGGGATAGGTATACTCTACAGTAATGGCGGGTTCGAGCCGGAAGTTGAAACGGGGCCCACACCTGTGAATATACCGCTTGAAGGTGCAAAGCGCGCCGATGTGACGCTCGACTTCGGGGCGGGCGATCTTTCGCTGTCGAGCCTCGAGACCGGGTCGGCCCAACTGGCGACCGGCACCCTTACCAACTCTGGAAGCCGCAAGGAGCCGGAAATTGAGTCGGACCTTGACGGCGACACTCTACAACTTGACATAAAACAACGGGCAGACGGATTTGGCTCGTGGTTTGGTGGGAATCGCAAGCGGACGAACTGGAACATCAAGCTCAACCCGACGGTGCCGTTGAACCTCAATGTGAATGCTGGGGCTAGCAAGGCCAACCTTGATTTGGGACAACTGCTGGTCAGCTCGCTCGATCTCGATGTTGGGGCCAGCGACACAACCGTAATCTTCCCCGCAAAGGGACCTAGCACCAGCGTCAAGATAGATGCCGGGGCTGCCCATGTCAGGCTAGTCATTCCGAACGGGGTGGCGGCTCGCGTAGACGCCTCGTCCTCTGCCGCCTCATCTATGAACGTCGATTCTCGCTTCACCCAGCGTGAGGACAAGATATACGAGACTGAAGGCTACTCGACAGCCGAGCGCAAGTTGACCATTGAGTTGGACGCTGGGGCGGCGAGCATAGACATCGAAAGCAGATAGTTGACATAGTCTAAAAAGGCGTCTAATCAAGAACACAGATAGAGGGATAAGTAGATTTCATTTTGAACGCAGTGAAGAATCCGTGCGAGAGAGTCTGTGCTAAAGATACTGATTCTTCACCGCGTTCAGAATGACAAATCATACTTCTCGTCTTATCCCCAAGTATTAGAGACTGTCTGAAAAGTCCATTTAGCGGTCTAGCTAATGGGGTATCAAAGCCAAAGTTGCACAGAAATTGCCGATCTTGGAGACCTATTCTGAGGGTTTCCGGGCTGTTCTGGCCTTGTAACCAATGCACTCTTGGACTTTTCAGACAGTCTCTTAGACGTCCTCTGAGCATAAGGCTGAGAGGCGATTCGCGAAGCCTATGCGCGTTTGACTAACACTCGGCCTCCCGCTTACAATCGTCCCATGCGAGTTTTCAAGCGGGAGGCATTAGGCGCACCCCTTCTTTTGCTGTCGGCTGCGCTCATGTTATATGGGGCGCTGGGAGTAGTCGCGCAACTAAGGTTGTTGCCGTTAGTGGAGGAAGGTTTGGCAGGCTGGCTCGCGCCCCTGTCGCCTTCCGCCGCACCTTCCCCCGGTTGGCTTGGGCCTCTCCAGGCGCACTTCGACGATCTGCCATGGCTTCCCTGGGCTGCATGGCTCTTGGGGGTCGTGCGGTTGGCCTTGGGCGGTCGAGGAACAGCTTATATTCAGCCCAAAGAAACATCTATAAATCCTCGCCTCAGAATAATCGTTCCCCTGACGCTGCTTCTATTGGTCGCGCTGGGTGGCTATGCCCGTATGGTGGAGCTTTGGCCCCAGAGCTACGGCATATCTCAACGGCCTTATGACGATGAGGGGGTGTATGCGGGGACTTCACAACTATTTTTGCAAGGCATACTACCTTACCGCGACTATTTCTTCGCTCACCCTCCGGTCGCCGCGATTGCCTATGCGCCAGCAATGGCGTACCACTTTACCGAGTGGGGTAGTCCCACTTCGTTCATGATGGGGCGCTACCTGTCAGTCGGTTACAGCCTGGTGACGCTTGGGCTGCTTTTCTTTGTGGGGATGCGGTTGGTAGGTCTAGGGGGCGGTACCGTTGCCGGCCTGTTGTGCGCGCTCGATGGGCGCGTGGTGGAGATCAACCGTAAGATCATGCTTGAAGGGCCGATGGTGCTGCTTTCTTGTGCGGCCGTACTTCTCTATTTGTGGGCGCGTCCTTACCTTGCGCGCGATCTATCGGAAAGGATTCCAAAGCGTCCACTACTTGCGCTTACCGCTGCCGGGGTGTTCGCCGCCCTGAGCGCGCTGACCAAGATCGCTGGAGTGGCATGCCTGGTGGCGATGCTGGTAGATATGTTGTGGCTGTGGTTTGAGGGGCGGGCGCGAATTACGAATTCGGGTGCCCTCTGGGCGTTACGAATTACGAATGATGAAAAGGGTGATGGAGATAATGCTTCTGTTTCATCACTGTGGAGTCAGCTTGCTTCTCTTCTGGGAGGGGCGTTGGCGGCTGGAATGATAGTGCTTGTGCCTTTCGCGTGGGCTGCCCCTTCGCAGTTCGCAAGGGAGGTATTCTTTTTCCAGTTGCTCCGTCCCAGCGACGGTTTGAGTGATATTGCGGCCCGCATAGCCGACCTTTCGTCCAACCTTGCCAATCCTCTTACGCTGGTGTTCGCCGCGCTTGGATTTCTTGCCCTTTCAAGTTGGAGCTGGCGGTTTGGGTCAGTTGGTCCGTGGCGAGTGGTAGTATTGTGGACCTTCTTCAGTCTGCTTCTTTTCACGTATAGTCGTTCATTCTACGGGCACTATTACATTCAGCTTGCCGCGCCGCTATGTCTGCTGGGTGCGGGTGTGACTTTGCTGCCTCGCATGCTCGCTGACGCGATGGGAGATGGTGTTCGAGGGAAGCAGCGCGTGCGGTTGGTCGGTATCGCCCTGGCTTCTGTGGCTGCGCTGGTCTTGCTGCCGTTGGTGAGGGTGCAGTGGCAGGGTGTGGCGGAAGAGCACGGCAACCATGACCGGGTATTCGAGATTGTAGGCAGGTATGTATCGGATGCCGTTGCGCCCGGTACGCCTGTGCTCACAACCGATGAGCAGTTCAACTTTTTGGCTGCGCGGCCTCCGAGCCGCAATTCTACTGGGTATCTCATAGACAGTTACGGTCACATGATTTCGCTTGGCCTGGGGCTGGGCACACGCGATTGGGGCGATCTGTGGGGGGCGGCGTTGCGTGGTGAGCATAGTAAAGATGTTTATGCCGTGATACAGCGCTCCTCGCCGCAGGCCGACATGGTGGAGCGGGCTTCAATGACAGGACTGATAGTTATC
>JBDSDS010000337.1:0-5442 GCA_039920445.1 Chloroflexia bacterium | reverse complement strand
AGCGCCCATCCAACGAAACCGTAGAGGTAGTCGTCGCCGCCCTTGTCTTTGACATAATTCTTAGACCAGTCGGCCCAGCTCCAAACGCCAGCGTTCCAGAAGAGGACTTCGCCGCTTGTTACCATTTCATGCCAAATCTTGCTATCGGTGCCGAGGATCGTCTTCGGGGTAATCCCTTCCTCGATCACGCGGCGCTGGAAGGCAAACCACTGTTGAGCAGCCTTCTTGTCGAACAGGAGCTTGCCCGAGGCTTCGTCGCTTAGAGCACCGCCATAGGCGAAGTAGTACTGGTAGAAGTCTCCGCCTTTGGTGGGACGGTGCCAGTAGCCGTTGCCCGCCTTAATTACCCCTTTCTCGATCGCTTCCTTTGATGTGGCGATCATGTCGTCGAGCGTGTACTCGCCGGAGGTGATGCGGTCGGGAAGGCTGTCAACCTGCTCCTGGGACCAGCCCAGCTCTAACAGTTTCTTCTTGTTGAAGTACATGGGGCGGGCTTCGGTATCCTGCGGGATGCCCCAGCGTTTGCCGTCCCAGGTGACCGACTCCCAAAGCGAAGGGATGATGTCGCCGTACACGTCCTGGTTGGCATCAATCATCTCGTCGAGCGGGATGATGTAGCCGGCCTGACCCCAGGGTGCCATATCCTCATGGCCGGCCAGTATGATGTCCGGCCCCTGGCCCGAATCGGCGGCGAGGAGGAACTTCTTCTTATAATCGCCCCAGCCGCTCGGATCGGCGATTGCTTCGGCCTTGAGGCCGAGCTTCTCCGCTGCGGCTTCGATATTTTTGGCGCGGTAAAGCTCCGTGTTGTTTGCCTGCGCCCAAGCACTGATGGCGTCCTTATCGCCCTTGCTGGCGGGGATTAAGACAGTAGCTGTAGCCGCCCCTGCCTGCCCGGACGCGGCTGTGGTGTTGGTCGCCTGCGCCTGCCCGGACGCGGCTGTGGTGTTGGTCGCCTGCGGTGCGTTTCCAGGAGCCGCAGCGGGACCGGTGTCACAGGCTGCCAGCGTAAGTGGGATGACTAACGCGAGCAGCAATATAGCGATTACCCTACGATACATCTGAGTCCTCCTTTGGTACGCGCGATTCCCGCGCAGTTCAATAAGATCGAACAGCCACCTACGACACTTTACTCTGTGATCCTTCGGTTGTACCATTTGTATCATTATGTGAGTACGATGCGATGAATGCTCTCCTGGTCCAACTGAGGGTAGCTAAAGGTAAGAGCAATAGGCTACGTCAGCCAACTATACAGCATATGTAGAGGGAATGCAAACGAATTACCAATTACGAATTGTTAACGAATTGTTAGTTGTTAGCTAGCCAATCCGACTAACAATAGCTTCTTGGCTTCGCCAATTCATTACGCTCATCAGTTTGAAGTGGGAAATGGCGGAAAGGGCGGGCAAGGGATATACTGAGGCAGGGGGCTACGCAGACAGCAATTATCGCCCCATATCATCCCGATACTAGGGAGTAGACTTGATGACTAGCGCGAAACAGGGAGTGGAGCAGAGAGCAGTCTTGACCCTCCTTCTCACCCCCCAGGATCACGGCAGCTCTTTCGAAGCGCCTTTTGAGGTGCCTACAGGAACGGAGAGAGTATTTGTCTCCTGTGAGGTAGATGGCTCTATGACGGCGTATACGAGCTGGCCGAGGTGTTGCGCCTCTCCCAAGTCGCCTGCCTCTACTTCATCGCGCTCACCGACCACAATACGACCAGCCAGAACCTGGCCTATCCACCCGAGAGCCAGATTCTCTGCATCCCCGGCATGGAGCTCACCACTTACGGGGGCCACACCAACCTGTTGGGGCTGCGGCAGCCAGTGCGCGATTTCCGCGTTAACACACGGCACGACCTGGATGAGTGCATCGCTGATGCCCGGCGGCTGGGAACCAGGATAGTGCTGAACCACCCCTTCAGGGACGGCGATACCCCCGGCTGCCGGTGGGAGTGGGGTTGGGACGTAGACCATGACTGGGTCGAGGTCTGGAACGGCCCCTGGCGGCAGTGCAATATAGAGGCGCTCACATGGTGGCAGGGGCAACTCGCAGGTGGCAGGCGGTTGGTGGCTGTTGGGGGTAGCGACACCCATCGGCCACATCCTTTCGCTTGCCACGCGATGCCTACTAACTGGGTCTGGAATCGGTCCAGGTCGAGTGAGGCTATCCTGGAGGCGATTAGCGAAGGGGACATCTTCCTCAACTATCTGCCTGAGGGGCCAACTATAGATTTAGGCTGCGGGCCTTATATCATGGGGGATGAGGTTGGCGGTGCATCGTGCGTGTGATGGTGATGTAGTAAGAATCTTCTCAGATAGGGGCTTAGAACAGGAGATCCCCGTTCCCTTCGCCGACCAAAATGAAACCGTCAGCCTCATCTGGCCTGTCGATGACCGTCGCTTCTACCGAGTGGAGGTGTGGAGGTATTTTCAGGAAGTAGATCAAACACTGATGGCGGCCCTCAGCAACCCCATTTATTTTCGCCCATAGCATTCGCCAAGATATGAGGGCGCTGGCACCGATTCTTGCAACACAGCCTATGCGAGTTCGTGAACATACAGACGGTGTGGGTAGGGCCGGCCCAGAGAGCGCAGGCGTCTATCCCGCAGGCCGAGTAGCAAAGTAGCAAAGTAGCCGAGTAACGAGGTATCCAAGAATGACCGCAACACCCAGCACTAATGCCGCTGAATTACTGGTGCGCTGCCTTGAGAACGAAGGGGTCAAATATGTTTTCGGGGTACCTGGAGAGGAGATCCTTGATCTGCTGGACGCTTTGTCACGCAGTGAGAGCATCCAGTTTGTGACTACGCGCCACGAGCAGGGCGCGGCTTTCATGGCCGACGTGTACGGGCGTTTGAGCACCTACCCGGGGGTCTGCATGGCTACTCTCGGCCCCGGCGCGACCAACCTCATCACCGGCATAGCAGACGCCACCCTGGACCTCGCCCCCCTGGTTGCCATTACCGGCCAGGCAGGACTTGAGCGTGTTCATAAAGAGTCGCACCAGTACATAGACGTGGTACAGATGCTCCAGCCTGTTACCAAGTGGAACGCCAGGGTGGAGCGCCCGGACGCTGTGCCCGAAATGGTGCGCAAGGCCTTCCGGCTGGCTCGGCTGGAGAAGCCCGGCGCGACCCATCTGGAGCTGCCCGAAGATGTGGCCGCCATGCCCGTGCCGCCTCACGTCATACCGATGCCTGTGCGCCGCACGACCTACCCTCAAGCCGGGCCTGACGTCCTGGAGAGCGCTGCCGAGCTGCTCTGCCAGGCCAAGCGTCCCCTCGTGCTGGTGGGGAACGGGACGATTCGCAGGCAGGCTGCCGGGCACGGGGCCGCGGACGCTCTGGTCGACCTGGTTCACAGGTTGAACCTTCCTGTCACCCATACGTTTATGGGCAAGGGCTGTATCGATTACCGCGCTCCGCAGGCTCTTGGCACTGTCGGTTTGCAGAGGCCCGGCGCCGACCTGGCAGCAATGCCTCAGCTTGCACAAGCCGACCTGATAGTGACCGTGGGCTATGACCTGGTGGAGTGGTCGCCTGCTCTCTGGAACCCGCACCGCGATAAGGAGATAGTGCATATAGACAGCACGCCTGCCGAGATAGACGGTCATTACCTGCCTGCACTGGAGGTCGTGGGCGAGATCGGTGATGCTCTGCATGCTCTGGCCGGGCTTTGCCAGGCTCGGAAGCGCTCATGGTGGGAGGGCGGCGAATCGACACAAGAAGAGCACGAAAAGAAATCTATGCTGGACGAGCTGCGGGCCTACGCAACGGACGACAGCATGCCGATGAAGCCGCAGCGTGTGATCTGGGAGATGCGGCAGGCGCTCACCGACGATGATATCGTGGTTAGCGACGTGGGGGCGCATAAGTTGTGGCTGGCTCTTCTTTACCCAGCGAGCAAGCCTAACACAGTGGTTATTTCCAACGGCTTCGCCACGATGGGGATAGCGGTGCCGGGTGGGCTGGCCGCCAAATTGGCCCTGCCTGAGCGCAAGGTAGTCGCGGTGAGTGGGGACGGTGGCTTCCTGATGAACTCTCAGGAGCTAGAGACGGCGCGGCGGCTCGGAGTGGCGTATGTCAACGTCGTGTGGACTGATAGCCGTTATGGCGTAATTGAGTTGCACCAGCAACGGCGCTTCGGACGCGCTTTTGGCATAGAATTCACCAACCCCGACCTGGTGCAGTATGCCGGATCGTTCGGCATACCTGCCTGGCGCGTGGAGCAGCCGGACGATTTTGGGCCGATGCTGCGCCGCGCCCTGGATATGGACGTGCCTACGCTAATCGAAGTGCCTGTAGACCATACCGAGAACATGAAGCTGGGCGCTCCGGCAGGTGAGTGAATAATTACCTGCTCGTTCGCTGGAGGGTGAAGTTAATATCGGTGAAATTACCCTGGACTATCTTCGAGGGGTCAGCACCGAGCCAGTTGCGGATTACCGAGGCATAGACGGCGCGGAAGTCGGTCTGCATGCGGAGGTCGCCGTTGTCAAGGTCGGAGAGGTTGGGGTTGTTGCCGTAGAAGCCGCCCTTGATGTTGCCCCCGATAACGAACATCGGAAGAGATGTGCCATGGTCGGTGCCCGCGCTGCCGTTCTCCTGCACCCGCCGCCCGAACTCGGAGAAGGTCATCACGGCCACCTGGTCCGACTTGCCCATTTTGTCGAGGTCGCTATAGAACGACGACACACCTTCGTCGAGCATGGTGAGCAGGTTGCCGTGGTTGCCCGCCTGGTTTGCGTGGGTGTCGAAACCGCCGAGGCTGATATAGAAGATGCGAGTGCCGAGGTCCGAGGCTATTACCTGCGCGATCAGCTTCATCCCTTCGGCGAATGGGTTGTTGCCGTACTGGACGCTCGATTGGTACTTGCCGACGGCAGACTTGAGGGCATCTGAGCTAACGAACGCATCGGAGGCTGCCTGGCTTACGTACTCTTCGAGCGGGCCATGTATCGCATCATGTTCACAGAGGTGGCGTATGGCGTCTAACTGGGCTGTGGGGTCGCCCGTGTAGCGCCCGTCGGTGCGGAATTGGTAGCTCTCAAGGTTGGTGATCGATGGCACCAGTGTCGATTCGGTATAGAGGGTGCGCGGCAGTAGGTTGCCGATATTGATGGCGCGCAGGGTGTTCTCTTCGTCGTCATCGTCAGCCTCGAGGAAGCGGCCCAGCCAGCCGGTAGGCTCGGCGACGTCAGGCCGGGCGCTTTGCCAGATAGCCATAGAGCGGAAGTGCGAGCGGTTGGGGTTTGGGTATCCAACGCCCTGCATAATCGCCATGTGGCCGTTGTCGTACAGGCTTTTGAAGCCCTTGAGCGCCGGGTGCAGGCCCATGTTATCAGTTAGTTTGAGGATTTCCTCTGGCTTGGGGGCAAGGCTTGGACGTGAGGTGAAGTATGTACGGTCGGTATATGGGATGACTGTGCCGAGGCCGTCG
>JBDSDS010000336.1:0-4187 GCA_039920445.1 Chloroflexia bacterium | reverse complement strand
CCTAGGCCTCTAGACGAACGCGCCATGCTCAGGACTGAGCAATGAGGACTGAGGGTCGAGTTGAATACTCTTCGCGCAGTCCTCATTACTTCATTGTGGGCGAGACTGGATTCGAACCAGTGACTTCAGTCTTATCAGGACTGCGCTCTAACCAACTGAGCTACACGCCCGAGTGGAATAATTATACCAAAGTGCCTGGGGCATTTCAACCTTTACATTTGGCCTGGGTCGGGCCACCACTGGTAGATGGCGAGATCGACTGTCATGTCGGGCCGGACGGTGACGCCTTCTGCCTCAAGCTCGATGCAGTGCTGTTCAGCGCCTCCCCAGCTGTAGACCGGCGCGAGCCTTCCCCAGCGGTTGACTACCCTCTGGCAGGGCACGTTGGCTTCTCTTGGCGTATGGCTGAGCACCGAGCCGACAGCGCGGGCCGCGAAAGGCACTCCAAGCAAAGCCGCCACCTGGCCATAGGTAACTACCTTGCCAGGTGGCACTGATCTTACGAAAGCCCAGACCCTCTCCCGGAACTGGTCGCCGGACTTGATGTCGGGTTCTTTCATGGGGGTCAGGGATCAAGGGATCAGGGATCAGATTATCGTGTGCCGACCCCTGATCCCCAGTAACTACTTGATCTCGACCTTTGCGCCCTGCTCTTCGAGCTTGGCCCTGGCCGACTCTGCTTCGTCCTTCGCCACGGCCTGCTTGACCGCCTTGGGGGCGGCCTCGACCAGGTCTTTGGCTTCCTTGAGGCCCAGGCCGGTCAGCTCGCGCACGATCTTGATGACCTGGATCTTGTTGGGGCCGAAGTCGGTCAGGATTACGTCGAACTCGGTCTGCTCCTCTTCAACAGCAGCCGCGCCCGCGCCGTCGCCACCAGCAGCGCCGGGCATCATACCGGGCATCATGCCGCCCATCATCATGGGGGCAGCGGCGGTTACGCCGAATGTCTCTTCCATGTCCTTCACGAGCTGCGAAAGCTCGAGCACGGTCATTCCCTTGATTGCGTCGAGTATCTCCTCGCGCGAAAGTGTTGTTGCCATGTTTGCCTTGTCTCCTTTATCGGTATCTATCTTCGAGCGCCTGAGGCGCTTTACGTTGAGTTTGCTCCGCTCATGCGGAAGTTGAGTAATCTTAGCCTTCTACGCTTTCGGTCGATCTCTCTTCGCCTGTTCCACCTTCTATGTCGGCGGCTGCGGCGTCCCCTTCGGGAGCATCGGCGGTGCCGGGACCGGCTTCCGTTGCGGAAGTCGCAACATCGGGGACTTCACTTGTAGGCGCATCGTCTATAGAAGCTTCCACGGGCGTCGGCTCGGTGCCTGAGGCGGTAGGTATCTCAGCAGTTGGTTTTGTTGGTGTGGGTGCATTTGCCTGTGCTTCTGTATCTGCATCTGCATCTGCATTCGTATCAGGTTCTCCACCGACATTTGCCTGTGCCTCTGTGCCTGCGTCAGCGCTTGCATCATCTGTATCACTCGTATCACCCGCTTGCTCTTTCATCTGATCGACGCGGGCTTGCATCACGTTCATAAAGCTGCGGATTGTGCCGCTCAATACGTTTACCATGTTGCTGACGGGCGAGTTCATAGAGCCGAGCATCTTGGCGATGTACTGGTCGCGGGAGAGTATCTTTGTCAGGTCGCCTACCTGGTACTCGTTGAGCACCGTGCGTCCGGCCAGACCGCCCCTGATTTGCAGTATCTTCGATGTACGCACGAAGTCGCTCAAGACTTTGGCCGCGCCTGCTATGTCGTCGCCGACAAAAGCGATAGCGGTCGGGCCGTCGAGCATGGGGGCCATTGCTTCCATACCCGCCTTGGTGGCTGCCAGGCTACTGAGCGTGTTCTTGGTTACGTGGTACTCAACACCCTTGTCGCGTAACTGCCTGCGTAAATTAGTGATCTCTGATACGGAGAGACCGCGATAGTCTGTAAAGATAAGCACGGTGCTGCTTGTGTAGAGCTTTTGCAGGTCTTTGACTGTTCCTCTTTTCTTAGCTGTTGGCATTCGTTTGTTTCTCACCTCCTCCCGGAAAGTTGTATGTTTGCCTTGCGTTTACTCTGTAGAATCAAAATCCCCGTGCCTGATGTTTAGACCGAGGCATGGGGATGGTATCTCCATGAACAGCACCATGAGCACGACGAAACGTGCTTGCGGTGTTGTATTTGCCTCGGCGGGCTGGAGTTTTAAGCGTTGGTACGCGCCGGCTGTCTAGGGCTATTCTTTTCTAAGGTGCTGCCCCGAAAGGCAACAGGCCATTATACCTAACTGCTGTCGTAACGTCAAGGCGAGCGTAGCGACGGAACCGCCAAGAACGCCAAGAGCACCAAGATTATTAAGGTTTAGAGTGTTATTCGCACTGCTTACTACGTGCTATTATTGTCGGCGAGGTGATGATGTGGAAAATGATTCTATTGGGCAACAACCTACTGACCAAGTAGACGCTCTAGCTGAAGCGCAGGGAGATCAGGGCGGGAAACCCGTGCAATTGGGCCTGTTTTTCGTGTTGTTGCTCTTTGTCGTTGTGTTCATCTATGGGGCATGGAGTTGGACACAATTTTTCGCGCAACCGCAGGGCGTGAACAGCAACCGCGTAGTGCTATTTACGCAGACAGATTTTCCGGCGATTGTGATCGCCTCCCGCATCTTAACATCGGGGCAAGGTGGCGACCTCTATGACCTAGACCGGCAACTGGAAGGGCAGCAGCGTCTCACCTCAGAAGGCTATTTATCGCTTTCAGGCCAGGACAATCTTGATCTGAAGTACCCATACCCTTATTCTCCCTTTATAGCCGTTCTCTGGTCGCCTCTATCAGGTCTGTCGCCGCTCACCCAGATGGCACTCTGGGATGTGCTGAACCTGGTGCTGATGGCAGGGGGGCTGTGGTATTTGTTGGCCTCTCTCCCCATGAATCGAACCATGCGGCTGTTACTACTGTTGGGGGGACTGACTTCCTTCCCCTTCATCGTCAACTTGCAGCAAGGGCAGAGCAGCGGGATTGTGATGTTCGCATGGGCCATGGGCTTTGCGCTGCTGCGTCAGGGGCGTGACCTGCCTGCGGGGCTGGCTTTTGGACTGCTGGCGCTCAAGGTACAGTGGATTCCGCTCCTGTTGCTGGTGCTCGTCTGGAAGCGGCGGTGGAAGGCATTGTTGGGGATCGGGACCGTCAGCCTGGCGCTGTTATCGCTGACGATCTTACTGATAGGGACAGCGTGGATAGGGGATTACATCGGGGTCATACAGAGGGCGCAACAGGGCGCGCGAGAGTTTTTGCTCGACCCCTGGTACAGCCACAGCCTCACAGGTGGGCTGACCGCTCTCTTTGGACGTGACGCCAAAGGTGCGATCAGACTGGCGAACCTGGGCTTTACTCTTCTTGCTGCTGGTGGGCTGTTGTATGTATGGCGGGGACGCTGGTCGCCTGGTACTATCAGGTGGGAAGCGGCAGCCGCTATAACCTTTCTCGCGACGGCTCTTACCAACTCGCACCTGAACACGCACGACTTGAGCCTGCTTGTACTCCCCGCAGCTCTTGGTATGGCTGCCTTTGCTGCCACAAGAACGACAGATCGCACGGCCAGGGTATGGCTTTACTTTCTTCCGGCTGCGTACCTAGTAATCTCTCTTCCACCGCCGCTTATCTTTGGCTTACCCGTGCGTTTGAGTACTCTAGCTATGCTGGTGATGCTTTTGCTCCTTTATATCAGCTCCAGATTGATGGGCGATCATGTGACCTCATCAAAGATACAACAAATCTAACCACAAATGAATAAATTACTGCTTCAATGTCACTATTTATGATAACTCACTGAATATAATCAATATTCATATAAGAAATATTGAAAAAGGTATTGACAAACCAAGAATCTTATGCTATTATCAATACAGAAGTTGAGATTATTCAACTAAACTAAAGAAAATCAATCCTATAGTAAATAATGAGAACAAGAATGACAACAAATTATTATCTTCTCGACAACGCGGCTTCTCAAATGCGCGCCGAGCGGCTAAATGAAGCCGCAACTGCAAGGCTCGTTTCACTGGCCCAGAAGGCTATAAATATCGCACACAAGGGTGTTTGCTAATAGGCGGGTGCAGGTAGATTGTAGCAAACATCCAGTGGACAAGGAGACAAATGAATATGGAGAGACGAAGCCAAGAAGCTCTGACTGTCATTGCGGTCAGAGCT
>JBDSDS010000335.1:0-4071 GCA_039920445.1 Chloroflexia bacterium | reverse complement strand
GCTGTAGGGAGATTGCCGGATGTATCGCCGCCCTGCATTGAGTCGGGAGGCATCGTGCCGGAGGTCCCTGAGGTCCCGCCGGTCATGGCGTCGGCGCCGTACCAGGCCTTCAGCCAGCCGTCGAATTGCTGTATCTCAGTGGTCTGGGAACTGATGATGTTCTGGGCAAGCGTCTCCAGCTCAGCCCGATCAGTGCGATCGGGCACCAGCTTGGCCATTTCAACCGCGCTCTGGTGGTGTTCGCGCATCATCGTGAGGAACTCTTTGTCGAAATCGTCCCCTTTGAGGCCCTGCAGCTTGGTCATGTCTGCCATGCTCATGCTTGATGAGCCGCCCATCATGCCCGACATAACGCTTGTGTTATGCCACTGCTGGAGCCAGCCGGTCATGTCGCCGATCTCTTTGGTCTGGGCAGAGATAATCTGTTGCGCGACAGCTTTTACTTCCTGGTGATTGGCGCGGTCGGGCACGAGTTTTGACATATCAATGGCGCTCTGGTGGTGCCCTATCATCATCGTCATGAACTCTATTTCGAACTCTTTGCCTGTGAGTCCTTTGAGCTTGTTCATATCGTCCTCCGACTGGCCGAGCGGGCTGGCTGAACTTGATGCAACTCCAAGCAAACTCCCAAAGAGGAGCACCGGAACCAAGAGTGTGAGAGCCAGGCTTTTCGACTTTATATTGTTTAATCTACTAATTTGTGACAATGGTATCTCTCCTTTTTAACTATTCAATGCTTTGAGAAACCAATGAGACCGGTGTCTGCTTCTTGTTATCGACCGGCCCATGCCATTTCCCGGTTTCGGCCAAAGTGTCCTATTCACACCAGAACTGCATCATCTGTGCCACTTTCGCGTTTCGCGATCCACTACAATCAAAGACCAAGAATTCCAGGGGCGCTGCTGATATAGGTCTATGCCTGTTTGAAGGAGCTTCTTGCTCTGAGGCTCGATACCCTGGCTCCGCTTGGTTTCAACTACGTCCCATCCGCGAACTGTCCTGTTGGCCGTTCGTTCTGCTGCCTGGACATCTCCGATTATAACATAGTAGTTCTACGGATCACAAGGTTAGGGCTGGGGTGTTGGGCTGCTTTCTGTCGTCCCAGAATGGGGCATTGTATGAGAAGAAGGAGTCTCTTGGCCTGCGCCAGGGTTCGTCGTGTAGCCGCGTAGCTGATCATACATCGCGATCTGGTCAGGGTTGAGCGCAGCGCGCGTCCCAATATGGGCCGAAAGGTGGACCTGCCGTAGTTCGCCGTCGAGTTCGTGTATTCGAGCAGTAAGCTCGGAGAGTTTCTCCGACGTGATACTTCCCGCGCTGAATTCTCGGTCCAGTTCCGTCTCTGCATCCAAGATTTGCTGGCCCAGGGATCTTGCATCTTTCTCCATAGCCTGATATAGATTCCGCGCCTCGTTCTCTTGCTCTGGTGTAAGCTTCAGCTGCGTCTTGAGATCGAGCACATGCCTTGGGCCAGGATAGTGGTTCAGGTCGGCTGCCTGAGCGTAGGTTGCGCCACGACCCGCCAGCAAGTCGGCTACTCGTTCAGCAGACAAGGCTTTGACGCCGCGGTCTTGCAGGCCGGCATAAGGCTGTGCAGGTGTTCCAGTGCCAGTGCCAGTGCCTGAGGGCGGTGTGATCGAGGTTCCGGAACTGCCTGTGCAGCCACTCACTATCAGGGTAGCCAGCGAGAGCGAGATCGTAACTAAAGCTAATGTGGATAGGGTTGCGTGGTTTTTCATCTATTTTCGTACTCCTCATTCTTTTGAATTGCTGAATTGTCACTCTTGGCGCTGCTCATGGCCCGCACTACTACCTCCAGCGCACGCAGCACAGCCTTGAGTTCGTCCTCCGGAATGGCTGTAGCTACCTGTGCGAACTTAGCAGCTCTTGCGGCAGCCAGCTTAGCAGCGAGCCGTTGACCCTTGTTAGTAAGGCAAAGCAGCACAGACCTGCCATCGCTCGGACTGGACCGCCGCACTAACCAACCCTTGCCCTCCAGGTTACTCACCAGCCTGCTGACTGTGCTCTTTTCCAATTGAAGCGCGACCGCCAACTCCCTTTGAGTGCGGTCTTCCCGATCCGCAAGCTCCATAAGGGTGTGCGCTTCCGACACTGACATCGGCACACCGCAGGGTGTGACATCCGGGTTATGTAGGCCAAAGCCACGTATAAGGGCAACTAGGTGATCTTGTAGGTCCCGTGAGGTTTCAGACATAGAGAGCTCCTGGAGGTAGATAGTTGTATTATACAACTATCTGAAGGAGTCGTCAAGGAGTAGATTGGGGAGTGGAAACCAAAAGCAAATGATAAGGCCGCACGAAACGGCGCATGAGGGGGCACTTGGTCACAGCCAGAGAGGGTTCTCCACCAAGATGCATGTGAGGCATGAAGGTAAAGGCACGAAGGTAAAGGCATGTCTGTAGTCTTTAAGCTAACAGACGCAGACTGAAATAGTTTGCAGATACGCCATTGCACCGTCGGTTAGCTGGCGTAGGGAAAAGCACGCATCACCTTATATAGAATAAGGGTTAGACAATCACTTGGTTGCCCGTTTGCCTGTTGCCTATATGCGGACCTTAATTGATGATCATGCTGAGAAACTGTTCCATACTGCTCGCCTGCAGGTCACCGACATAGAGAGCTTGAATAACGCCATCAGCGTCGATGAAAACGTGCATCGGAATGCCGGACATGAAATAGCGATTTGTCACCTGACCATCGCTATCCACCACGAAGGTCCACTCGAAGTTGTTCGCGCTTGTGAACGCTCTTACCTCGGCGGGATCTTCGCGCATATCTATGCCAATGACCGCCAGGCCACGGTCCCTGTACTTGCTATACTTTTCCTGAATAAGGGGCATCTCAGCTTTACATGGAGGACACCATGTGGCCCAGAAGTTTATCCAGACTGGCCTACCCCGCAGCGCCGACAACTTCACCTGTTCATCTGTTTGCACGTTGCTCAGATCGAAATCGGGAGCCACCGCGCCTATCCGAAGCTTAAAGGGTGATGCGCCTATTGTGTCAGGGCGTGTAGAGAGTAGCGCGAAATAAGCAATGGTGGCTATGCCAACTATCAAGACGATGAGCAACCAGACCCTGAAGGGCACGCGAAGAGTTGGGCGCGGGGGTTGATCGGTCAAAAGCTCTCCATCGCTGGGGTTGCTCCTACTGTGTGACGATAACATAGCCCGGCCCGAACATGCCCATGCCACATGTCATCTCGAAGGTGCCCGCCTGAGTTGGGGTGAAGTCGAGTGACGAGGTCTGCCCCGGTTCAACCACTGCCGATGCCCCGAGACCTCGGAGCGCGACGAAGCGGCCTCAGCCAGGGTCCCCGTTGATAACACTCAGGTTGAAACGTACAGGCGACCCCTGCTTCACCTTGACGACCTTTGGCTCATACTGAAACGTGGCGCTGTTCAGCACAACATCCACTGTCTGCTTGCCATCAGCGCCTACCTGGGCGGCCACAGCCGCCTGCTCAAGCTGCGCCTGTGTTTCACCCCCCTTGCCCACGACAGCATTTGGAGAACTACCGGCACCGGTTCCAGCGAGCGGCGCGGTGCGCGCAGCACCGGCGGTAAGCACCCACCAACCGAGTACCAGGAAAACAAGGAGGATGGCCACTGCGCCCACCCACGGCACTCTGACGACCGAGTTTTGCGTATCCTGCATGTCCTGCGGTTGCGCATATGCGAACTGCTGCTCTTTTATACGGCGTGGCCCCTGCCCCTGTACGCGGTTCGCGGCCTTCCTATCCCCGGAACCGCCACTAGCTTCGTTGGGCCTGGAGCTCCTCGCTCCTCCGTTCCCTCGCGGATTGCCAGTCTTGCCCATATTGCCAGCCGCATTCGTAGCGGCACCTTGTTGAGGGCCTTCCACTGTCGATCTGCTCGGATGCCGCCCACCCCGGCTTGCCCCCTTACTCGGCCCTACGCCCCCTGCGATACCTGCACTTGTGCTCGCCCCAAGTTGGCGGCCGGGAGCCGAGTTTCCATATTGCTGTCTATTCTGTCCTGAGACACTCATCGTTATACCCCTCTCGGTTGTTGCGTAAGATGCCGCCTT
>JBDSDS010000334.1:0-8422 GCA_039920445.1 Chloroflexia bacterium | reverse complement strand
TGATCGTACTCGGCGGCTATCTCAGGCCAACAGCCATCGCCGTTCTCTTCGAGGCGCTTTGCGAACGGGCGCAACGCCTCGGCCCAGAGGTCGTCCAGTGACTTTCCTCGCTCGTGCTCGGCAATGTCAAAGCCGAGGCAGTCCGGGTCGACGTCGGTATCCTTCACGCGCCATTTGCAACCGTTGATGTAGTAGTAGGCATTCCGATTTGCCATCGTGAAGTCAGAGACGTTCAGCGCGAACTTGTCTACGTAGGCCATCGTGAGGTCGTGAGCGCGTGGGATACGCATTGCACCTGCTTCGGCGTACAGGCCGGGCGCGAACGGCTCACGCAAGGTGTAGACTCGACCTCCTACGTGATTCTGGCCCTCCAGTATGACCGGGTCGTGCCCGGCGCGCAGCAATTCGTATCCGGCAGCCAGCCCCGCCATGCCCGCGCCGACGATGATTACGCGCTTTGGCGCTCCGCCTTTTGGTTCAAGGCCGGTGTCTATAATCTTGAGCATATCAATATCAGGTGTCGAAGCCATGCAAATATCTCCTGGGTTAAGGATGAATGCGCCCATTTTAGCAGACTTTAGGCGGGATGTAAACATTTCTATGAAGCGCCCCAGGACAAACGTATCTAAATTGAGGGTCATTACTACAAAGCCAGCATGCCAGAGAACCCACTGCCCTTTGTCATTCTGAACGCAGTGAAGAATCACTACGTGGGAGTCAGTGCTATAGGGACTGATTCTTCACTGCGTTCAGAATGACAATATTCACTTTGTTCGTTTCTACTTTAGATTAGATGCAATCGTGCTGCACAGCGACAGGTTCCCTCTCATGTTAGAATGGTTGTAAAGCCTGACATTCTCAATTCTCATTTTCTTCCATGTATCTTCATAATCCCTTCACAATGTCTCTTTATACTTTGGTTGTACGGATGCTGATGCGAAAAGTGAAAAGCAAGTACGCATCAGAAAGTACGAAGTCAATCAACAGTCTGTGATATACAATGTGAGGAGAAAGTGATGGAACTAAATAGAGATTGGAGACTACCTGTCGCGCTTATCGTGGTGGGATTGGTATTCTTAGTAGCGCTTGGTGGGCGCAATGACAATGACTCACCCTTCCGGGGTGATGAACAGGGCCGGACGATAGTGATAAATGGCAATGACAACAGTCAGCCGCGCATCGTGGTTGGGAATGGCGACCCGGAGGCTTCTGTTGGCGTGGCTCCTCCGGCCCCTTACGCACCTCCGGTGGCGCCAGGCTTGGCCTACGGACCGATGCACCGCTCTGGGTTCGGACCCCCGTGGCCGATCTTCCTACTCATAGGGCTGGCCCTGCTCTTCTTCTTCTTCCGCTCACAAGGAAGGCGCAACTGGCAGGGGCCAGGACCTGGCGGTAGTGGGCCGGGATCGGGGCAGTCATACCAGACGCAGGGTCCGCAGCCTGGGCAGGGCAAGGGGCACTGGGCCTGGCATTCAGACGAGCAGGCGCCGGCTCCTACCCCCGCTCAGAACCATGGCGATATAACCCGGCCCGGACAGGGCGACCAGAGTTAAGAGGACTAGTATGCCTACCAGGACCATACTCGTGGTAGATGATGAGCCGGGCATCGTGACTATAGTGCGCGATTACCTAGACAGGGCGGGCTTCCGGGTGCTAGCTGCCGGTGACGGCAATACAGCGCTCCGGCTGGCCCGCTCCGAGCGCCCCAGCCTGATGTTGCTCGACTTGATGCTGCCGGGCATAGACGGCCTCGATATAACCCGCGCATTACGCCGGGACCCCGCGACCCGTAATATGCCGATCATCATGCTCACCGCGCTGGTGGACGAGAGCGACAAGCTGGTCGGCCTGGAACTCGGGGCGGACGACTATATCACCAAGCCGTTCAGTCCCCGCGAAGTGGTGGCGCGGGTGAGGGCTTTGCTACGCCGGGCAGAGGGTAATACCACATATAGCTGCGTTTGGCAGGCAGGTCCGCTCAGTATAGACCTCGAAAGAAGGTTGGTGAGGCGCGACGACGTTACGCTCGATCTGACCGCCACCGAGTTCGACCTGCTGGCGGCGTTGGCCCGCGAGCCTGGGCGCACTTTTACCCGCGCTCAACTGGTCGATATGCTGTATGACCAGGCATTCGATGGCTACGACCGCACGATAGACGCCCACGTAAAAAACTTACGCCGCAAAATCGAGCCGGACCCACGCGAGCCGCGCTTCATCTTGATGGTGTATGGGGTTGGGTACAGGTTCGCTGAAACGACACCGGACGAAGGACCCGCGACGAATGACGAATGAGCCTCCCAATAGCGCGCCTGAAGGGACGGGCCACCCTTCGCCATTCGCCGCCAGTCGTTCGTCGCACCGCCGTCGTCCTCCCCTCTTCGCGCTGATGCTGGGGGCTTTCGCTCTAGTGATCGTGCTCGGGGTGTGCGGCATGGTCGGCACAGTGGGGCTTACGGTTGGGTCGGCAATGCGCTCACAGGATGGAACCGGATTTGGTGGCGACTGGCGACCTGATACGCCCTTCTCACCCACGCCTGAAGACGCTGAGAGCATACGCGCAAGCGGGGGCAACGTGGGGCGGGGTCTGATAACGGGTGGCCTGGTGGTTGCGGTACTGCTGCTGGGGCTTGCGACCTTCTTTTCCAGGCGTATCAGTAGGCCAATCAGTCGCTTGACTGTGGCGGCTCGCACGATGGCTGCGGGGGATTTGAGCGTGCGGGTGGCGGGCAACAGAGTACGCGAGATCAACGACCTGGCCGAGGCGTTCAATTCCATGGCGGGGTCTATCGCCGCCGCAGATGGGCAGCGCCGCCAACTAACCGCCGATGTTGCCCATGAACTGCGCACCCCCCTCTCGATTATCAAGGGGAGGCTGGAGGGTATGCAGGACGGAGTTTATGCGCCCAGTCCGGGGCAAATAACTCTGTTGCTCAATGAAACCGCGCTCCTTGAGCGGATGATAGAAGACTTGCGTATCCTTGCTCAGGCTGATGCGGGCCAATTGCCTCTCTATTTAGAGCAGGTCCAGCCGGAAGGACTGCTCGATGCGGCTGCGCGCTCCTTTGCTCCCCAGGCAGAGGCCGGCGGGGTCGCCATACAGGTGTCAACCAATGGTGGTCTGCCTGAAGTAGATGCGGACCCACAGCGTATTTCACAGGTGCTAAGTAACCTGGTCTCGAATGCACTGCGCCATACTCCCCCCGGCGGCACAATTACTTTACGCGCCTGGATGGAGCCTGCCGGCGGAGGGCTGGTGAATATCTCAGTGCAGGATACAGGATCAGGAATCGCGCCGGAGGACCTACCGCACATCTTCGACCGTTTCTGGAAGGCCGACCGGGCGCGCTCGCGGTCAGGAGGGGCCGGGCTTGGCCTGGCTATCGCCCGCCGCATTGTGGAGGCACATGGAGGCCGCATTTGGGCCGATAGCACTCCTTATGGTACGACGGTAGGGTTTTCTCTGAAGGCAATCGGGGAGTGACGAAATCCGAAGATATAGAGGCGGACACACGGGTCCGCCCTGTTCGTTAGGCGTGAGGATTGCGGTAGGAAACAGGACGGAAGTAAAGGTAAACGCTAACTGCAAGCCGGGCACCTCTTTATCGTGATATAATCGCTGCATATTCTTCGGCACTGATGCCCAGGAGGCGTTTTTGTCTGCGAGGCTCATAGTGGTTATAAGGTGATAGAGGGGTATGTTGGAATTGGAGCAGATGGAAGCGGCCATGCTGGAGGAGCTGGAGAGCACATACGGAGACCTCGAGTTCGATATTATTGGCCTCCTTCGTCAGGTAGCGATAGAAACCCCCAACCAGGCAGCCATCCTCGAGATAGACCGGACAAGTCTGACCTACCAGGGCTTGCTAACCCTTGCCGAAAAAACTGTGAGAACGCTAAACGGGTTGGGCCTCACACGCCTTAGCCGCGTGGCGATTGCGCTGCCCAGCACCTCAGAGACGGCAGCCGCTTACATAAGCGCAATGGCAGGGATGACCATCATTCCCATGGGATACGCCTTGCCTGTTGACGAGTACGAGCGGTACTTGAAGCATACACGCGCTGATGCTCTGCTCGTCCGTCAGGACATGCCATCGAGCGCTCGTGAGGCAGCGACTCGTCTGGGTATTCCGGCTATAGAGCTAATCTATTCTGCTGATGGTCCTGTAGGCGTATTCGCCATCTCCGCGCACGATGATCTTTCCAGCCTAGAACCTCAGTTCGCGCAGCCCTGTGATACGGCCGTGGTATTGCCGACTTCAGGCACAACCACTTTGCCAAAACTGGTCCCATGGTCGCAAAGGGACCTTGCAATCGTAACCTATTTTGGCTTCAGGATATTTCACATGGTGGAGGAGCCGCCTTACTCTGTGTTTGGCATAATGCCCTTGCATCACGCAAGCGGCTTTGGCCCGATGATGCGATCGCTTATCGGTAAAGTAGGCTTCGTATATGTCTCTGGTTCCAAGGTCAACCAGATTTTCCGCTACCTCGCGCACTATCGTCCGGCGAACACTTTGGTCGTTCCTGCTGTGCTGCAAGCTCTGGTGGACGAGGCTCCTTTTCATAAAGAGGAGATGGCTCGATTCCAATTGAAGAGGATCGCCGTAGTTTCAGCAGCGCTGCCTGAGGAATTATTGCGGAAAGCGCAACGCATCTTCGGGGTCGAAGTCCATACCCTCTACAGCATGACTGAGATGCTGGCTATCACCAGCGCCATACGCAGCATCGACAGTCCTTCCTACGCGCCTGGGTTTGTGGGCAGCTCTGTGCAGTTCTGCCGCGTGCAGGCCACAGACGAGGGCGGCGCTCCATTATCGACAGGGCACCCCGGTGAGATTCGCGTATTGTCGCCGCGAGCATTCAGGGGCTACGAGAACAACCCGGAAGCAAACGCAGAGGTATTTCACGAAGGCTGGTTTCGCACGGGGGACGCTGGACAGTTTGACAGTGAGGGCAATCTATCCGGGTCAAGGAAATGATCAATCGGGGCGGCAGCAAGGTCTCTCCGCTCGATGTAGACGCTGTTCTGCTTGAACATCCCGCCGTACAGGATGCAGCGACGTTTGGCTCTCCACATTCGGCGCTTGGCGAAGATGTAGCTGCGGCGGTTGTTGTAACAGGTCAGGGCATCACAGAGAGCGAGCTGCGCCGCTTTGCTGCCAAGAGGCTGGCGACCTATAAAGTACCCAGCCGCTTCGTCTTCGTCAGCGAGATTCCAAAGACTCCTCTAGGTAAAATCAGACGGCTGTTGCTGACCGAGCAATTCAAGGCGGAGTTGGAAAGGTAGCACAAAAGGAACCATATGAGCGAACGACCTCTAAGCGCGACAGAGGAATATCTACTGGCTTTCTGGCGCGACCTGTTTGCCAGGGGGGATATCGGAGTCGATGACGATTTCTTCGTGCTTGGTGGGCACTCTTTACTGGCCGCCCGTCTATCAACGCGCGTTGCTGATTTGTTTGGCCTGGAAGTGCCATTGGCCCAGGTCTTCGAGACACCTACTATCGCCGAGCTTTCTGCTTATATCGACGGGCAGCGAGCCGTGGACCAGGACCCTGCTTTGCTGCCTTCAAGTCTGGTGCGGCTCAAGCCTGGAACTGCGCGCCCCCCGCTCTTCTGCATGCACACACTCATGGGCGGGGTCAGCGATTACCTTCTCTTCGCCCGTCAGTTTGGGTCGGAACAGCCTGTGTATGCGGTGCAGGGCCAGGGCTTGATAGACAATGAGCTACCGGCATCCACGGTAGAAGGGATGGCCGCGCATTGCGTCAAAGAGATTCGTAAGCTGCAGCCTCAGGGACCCTACCATCTGGTGGGCGCATCGTTTGCGGGCCTGGTCGTATTCGAGGCTGCACGGCAACTTCGTGCGGCTGGAGAGAACGTGGCATTATTGGCCCTTTTCGACACTTGGCTTCCCTACCGTCCCTCCAGCCTTCAGTTGAAAGTCTACTTTCTGAGGTATATAAGGCTACAACAACTTCGTTCCAGTTACCACTTCAACAGGCAACGCCGAGCTGCTTACAGCCACCTTATACAACTGAAGCCACTTCCACCACGCGAGAAACTGAGGTACGTCCGCGCGAAGTGGGCGATGCTCAGGGAGCGAATACTGGATAAGGATGCACGGCGTTCGCGTTCTGCGGGCCTAGCCAAACCCGGCGAAGTCATGGAGCTTGAGGTCCGCCATAACAGGATGCTACACGCCAGCCACGCCGCGCTCATGCGTTACCGACCGTCACCATACGATGGCAAGGTAATATACCTGTATGCCACTAACCGCAAAGGCGCTCCCCTGTTCGACCAGCGTCAGGCATGGTCGCATCTAGCGCGTGGGGGCTTAGAGCTTCATCACATACTGGGGAGTCATCATGCTATGCTGGGGCCGCCTAACGTCGAGAAAGTGTCCCGTATACTGGAAGACTGCCTGGAGCGTCTATACCTGGAGGAGCTTACCCATGTATAGATTTCGATGTATCCCCGGCATATCCCATATGATTTTGTGTGGAGATATTGAATGACTCTCACCCTGGGATACGCTCCATTGCCGACCTCGACGCTATATGAGGATGAAGTACATGTCTGGCTCGCAGACCTGGATGTGGCTGCGTCCAACTCCACTGCACCCGAAGGAATACTCTCGCCTGCCGAGTTGGCTCGTGCGGAACGCTACCTCCACGAGAGCGATAGGCAACACTTTATTGCTGCGCGGGCAATCTTGAGAAACCTTCTGGGTACTTATACAGAAACACCTCCTCAAGAGATTATCATTGAGCATCACCCGAACGGAAAACCCTTCCTACAGAGCAAGAGCGGCATAAAGGTACTCCAGTTCAACCTTTCGCACTCAGAGAATATCACGCTGTATGCGTTTTCCTGGGGTCGTCAGGTTGGCGTGGACATCGAGCGTCTCCGCAATACGGTCGATATTGAATCTCTCGCTCGTAGGATCCTTACGTATGATGAATATGCAGATTTCCAGGCATGTGCAGCCACGCACAAGACCCAACTCTTCTACCGCTATTGGACTTGCAAGGAAGCCATTGTAAAGGCCTCCGGTGGAACGCTTAACGAGATGAGCCGGATAGCCGTATCGCCTGGGCATGGCTATCCGGCTGGTTGGATAAAGATGAACAGAGGTATGCCCTCAGACTCGTGGGTGGTCCGGGAGGTCGCGCCTCTTCCCGGCTACACGGCGGCGCTGGTTGCGGAAAGTCCGGTGACTCTCTCTTTCCGAACGCTGAAATTGTAATCGAAGAAGAGGTACAGGGTGATTGCATCTAAATTGAGCGTAATTAGTGCAAAGTTAGCCTACCAGAGAACTCACTCTCTTTTGTCATTCTGAACGAAGTGAAGAATCACTACGAGGGAGTCTGTGCTACGGATACTGATTCTTCACTGCGTTCAGAATGACAATACAGACTTGGTTCGTTTCAACTGTAGATCTGTACTCAATTTAGATGCAATCACCCTGAGAAAAGGTATAGTTGAGCATAGAATCCGATGACCTGTATGCTATAATCGCCCTGTATTACCAAACAGAAGTCACCAGGAGGGCTATAGATGGCTACAACTTCGGCTGTCGAACCCCAGGCGATAATCCTCGAAGCGCGCGATATAGGCGAGCGTATATCTCCCCTGGCCGTTTGGTCGTGGGTGTTCTACGACTTCGCCAACACGATCTTCTCTATCAACGTGGTCAGCACTTACTTCCCTTTGCTGGTCAAAGAGCGGGGCCAGAACGACGCTGTCTACGCATACCCGATGTCGGCGGCGCTGCTGTTCGTGGCGCTGCTCATGCCTGTGTTGGGGGCGATGTCCGACCGCAACGGCAGGCGCATGCCCTGGCTCATCTCGCTCACCCTCCTCTGCATAGCCATGACCGGGGTGATGGGCCTTGTTAGCGACCTGTGGCTCGTGATCGGGGCATTCGTAATAGCAAGTATCGGCTACCAGACGGCCCTCGTCTTTTATGACGCGCTCTTGCCTTCGGTTAGCACCATGCTCAACTGGGGCAAAGTGTCGGGCCTCGGCGTGGGTTTAGGCTATGCAGGGGCGCTGGCAGGCCTTACCGCTGTGACCTACCTGATAGGCGACAACTCAAGCCAGGAGGCTTTTCTCCCTACCGCCCTGCTTTTCCTTATCTTTGCTATACCATGCTTCCTCTTCGTGCGCGACAAGAGGCTCAACGTAGACCGAAAAGTGTCCTCCGACTCAATATCATGGCGCGGCTATGCTACCCAGTTGTGGCGTACTTTGCAGGATACGCGACGTGTGCCCGGTCTTTTTACCTTCCTTGTGGCGAACTTCTTTTACTCCGACGCGCTCAACACGGTCATCATCGCTATGAGCATCTATTCAACAGAAGTAATAGGTTTCGATAGGCCCCTGACTGTGCTGGCCCCCGCTATTGTCGCTGCCGTTG
>JBDSDS010000333.1:0-3258 GCA_039920445.1 Chloroflexia bacterium | reverse complement strand
TCTGAGTGCGGAGAATGTGGGTCGCCAGGTCCATGTCACCGAGGCGAAACCATGTATCGCGCTTGTACCGCCCCAGCATCTCCAGCGATTTCCAGGTATCTCCCGCAATACCCCAACCCGTCTCCGGGTTTGCCAGACCCGAAAGGGTATACACGACTGTATCAATATCGGGCGAGATATGCAGGCCCCATAGCCTGAAATCGTCTGCTGTATTGACGATAACCGTGAGCGCACCAGGCGGCAAAACAGCTTGCAGCCCAGCTGCCAGTTTCGCCCCACCTACCCCACCCGCCAGCGCGACTACCTTCGTGAAGGCCCTATCTGCTTGTTGGTCATTCATATAACTTGATTTCTTCGTGTTCTTAGCGTCTTTGTGGTTGAAACTAATGCTCTCGGCTAGAAGTGAGTATCAACCTGCTCTATAGAGAGATAGATGGTGATACGCTCCTGCTTACGGAAGGTATTGAGGGCCATACGCTCGCCGCCTTCCTCCCCTTCGTAGCGGACGGCAAGCGCTTTTATGTCTGCCTGGGCGCGTTCCTGATCGTAGTCAAGCTCGACGCGTCCTTTTATGGTGACATAGTGATACTCATCTTCAAAGCAAAGCGAGATGCGAGGGTCGCGTTGAAGGTTGCCTTCTTTGACACGGCCTGCGGCCGTGTTCATCATAATACGGTCGCCTCGCAGGTCGTACCACATGACGGTCTGCTGTGGAGTGCCGTCCTTGCTGATGGTCGCCATTACCGCGAACCGTTTTTCTTCGAGAAAGTCGATTGTTTCCTGGTCGAGTGCAGCCTTGATAGCCATATTGAAAGTGTCTCTTTCTGGTTCGTCCAAATCTAGAATATGCCTGTAGGGGCGGACACACGGGTCCGCCCTGTTCGTTAGCCGTAAAGGTCGTGGTCAGGAGAGAGGGCGGACACACGGGTCCGCCCCTACCGTCCGGCGGGTGTCAGTTTGTGAACCTGGGGCACTATCTCCTCGCGGAGGATGTCGAAGGCATCGGGGTGGCTGACGTTGCCCAGGCTGATAAGGGCGTGGTCAAAGCCTAACTCGGCCAGCTTACCAAACTCATCTATGGCCTGCTGGGGAGATATAGTGCCCTCTTTGCCGTCGCGGCTGATCGTCATGCTGTTGAGGCTGGTCTTCTCAATCTCCTCATAGGGACGGCCTTCATTCTGGCAGTGCTCACGCAGCACGTCGAGCTTATGCTTCAGCACGTCATCACCCAGACGGACAAATAAGTTGCAGGCATCGCCGTACTTAGCGACAAAGCGCAGGGTCTTCGTCTCGCCCGTGCCGCCGATGAGGATAGGTGGGTACGGCTTACTGAGCGCCTGAGGAGCGTTGAGCGTCTCCGCCAGTTGGTAGTGCTTGCCATTATAGGGGCCAACTTCTTCCGACCACATCTGGTGGGCGATTTGCAGCATCTCCTCAAGCATCTCGAAACGGTCTTTCAAGGGCGGATAGGGTACGCCGAGGCCCAGGTGCTCGCGCTCAAACCATGCCGCGCCAACGCCGAAGTAAGCCCTGCCACCGGATAGCACATCGAGCGTGGTGGCGGTCTTCACGAGGATACCTGGGTGGCGGTAAGTCACGCCCGTCACCATCGTCCCTAACTTCATCTTCGAGGTCTGGCCTGCGATGAAGGTGAGGGCGCTGTACCCTTCGAGCATAGGCCACTCGGCGGGGCCGATGCCGCCGATCTGGAAGAAGTGATCCATCACCCAGAAGCTGTCGAAACCTGCTTCCTCTGCGCGCCTGCCTATCGCACCGAATGTCTCGCCTATCGTCGCGTCGCCGCCGTCCCATGTGAAGTTGTTTACCTGTAATCCTATTTTCATGATATAAACTGTCTCCTTTATCCTGATATTATTAGCTACCGCCTTACGACCAACCTCCCCCCTCCAACGTTCAATTCGGGAGCCGCAATCCGGCAAAGCAGTATAACATATGGTCAAGCGCGGCTTCCCCCGGCAGGCCGGATATTGCGCTTGTGAAACTTGCTGCGTATAATCAATGAGGAGGGAACCAGTCTCTTCTTGTTCGTTATACTTTCCTGAGAGAAATCGGAGCCTCTATTTCATGCTTATCCACCGCCGCCTCAGCGTCTTACTGCTTGTCCTCACATCCCTGCTTACTGCACAGCCGAGCAGTAATGCCGCGCGTCCATTGGACGACAACGGCAGCTCGACGGTAGGTCTTGCCTCCACAGCCGCCCCTCAACACACATTGAGAGTGGCGCTTCAGGTCGGGCATTACAGGAACAATGAGCTTCCGCCTCAGCTATCGAGCCTCTCCGGGCATACAGGGGCAGCAGGCGGTGGGCGCAGAGAAGTAGACCTCAATCAGGAAGTGGCAGGCAGAATCGCCAGGTTGTTACGCGCACACGGAGTTGTTGTAGATATTCTCCCCGCCACGGTGCCGACCGGCTATACATCTGACGCTTTCGTGGCCCTTCATGCCGACGGCAACGCTTCCATCTCATCGCGTGGCTTCAAGATCAGCACACGATGGCAGAGCGAAGTAGCGCAGCAAGACGGTATGCTGGTGCAACTGCTGTCGGATGCGTACCGGAGCGTGACCAGGCTCCCGGAAGACCACCTGGTGTCACGTAACATGCGTGGCTACTACGCATATGCTCCCTGGCGGCCCAATTACCGCGTGTCGAACTTCACGCCTGGGGCTATCGTAGAGATGGGCTTCATGACGAACGCCGCCGACCGCGAGGTGATGTTCAAGCAGACCGATAAGGTATCGGCGGGGATAGCGGCGGGCATCCTGGTATTCCTCAAGACAGCCTATCTACGGCCCGCTGGTACGCTCGCCTACGGCCATGGCATACTGGACGATGACACCTATCCTGATTCGATGGCACAGCGCATCCCTGGAACCCCAGGAACGGGCGGTAATCCATCCAGGGTAGTCGAGGGCGATTGGCAGGCCTACTTTATGGGCAAGCCGTTGATCGAGGTTTACTCAAGTCCAGGCGGCGGCTCGGTAATCGGCGCTCTGCCCAGGGGACGGTTCCACCACACGACCATGCGCAACGGCGATTATTACCGCTTCACCCTTCCTAACGGTCAAACAGGTTGGGTACACCGCAATGCAATAATTACGCAAATGTAGCAGGGCATCGAGAGCGACAACAGAAGCGCCGGTCATGGAGTAACTTATCGTTCATCGCCCGATTCTCGTCTTAGTATAGGCTCGACACGTAACCAAGCATCAGTAGCTAACCGAGCGGTAGAGCTAGAT
>JBDSDS010000332.1:0-6597 GCA_039920445.1 Chloroflexia bacterium | reverse complement strand
TCCGCCCTGCTCGATTGTGTGTACCCTGAGAGGGCGGACACGTGGGTCCGCCCCTACGACTCTCTCCTTGCACTGGTCTTGAAAGGCATACTACGTCCGCCATATAGCCGTTAGAATACGAATATGCCGTTCTCGTAAAGCGTCTCCCCATCGACGACGATTCGACCTTCTTTCATGTCCGTTACTATGTCCCAGTGAATGGCCGACTTGTTCTTGCCGCCTGCATTGGGATAGCCGTTGCCGAGCGCACAGTGAATTGTGCCCGCAATCTTCTCGTCGAACAGCACGTTGCGCGTGATCCTTGTCACGCCCTTGTTCGTACCGATAGCGAACTCTCCCATCCGCTTCGCCCCATCGTCGACCTTCAGCATGGCAGCCAGGTAATCTTCGCCCGCATCCGCGCTAAACTGAGTCACGACCCCCTTATCGAATGTCAGGCGAACACCCTGCACTGTTCGCCCGTTGTGTGAAGCCGGGTATGTAAAATAGATGTTACCCTCAACACTTTCTTCGACTGGGGATGTAAAGACCTCACCGCTAGGAAAGTTGCGCTTGCCATCAGAGTTAACGAAGTTACGGCCCTCAATGCTCATGCGTATATCGGTTCCAGGGGCTTCGATGTGAATACCCTTCTTGCCCACTAGCCAATCTACAATCCGCTGCTGCTCGCGTGACACTTCTTTCCAGCGAGCAACGGAGTCTTCGTCCCCGTCAAGGAGACAAGCCCGAAACACGAAATCTTCCCATTCTGTCAGACTCATCTCAGCGTCCTGAGCATATGCCTGGGTGGGGTAAAGGGTGAGGCAATGAGGCCGATTATCCATGATACGCTGCATGAAGACTGCGCCGATAGGCTGCGCGCCTTTTTGTAGAAGACCCAGTCTCGCGGGATCGACATTGTTTGCTGAGCGCGTGTTCTCCTCGCTCTTGATACGCAACACAGCGTCCGACTTCTCCACCATGAGCATCTGGTAGGGGTCAACACGAGTAAGTTGGTCATCATTACCGTACTGGAGCAATATCTCCTTGATACCTGGAGGCTCAAGAAGGATATATGGGTGAGCGCTTGCGTTAATTACCTCACGGCAAACAGCCTGTACTAGCGGCAGGGCGGCAGGGGTCGCCGTAATCGTTACCATCCAGCCCTTTTGCACGCCAAGCGAGTATCCCACAAGCACTTCCGCCATCTTTACGATTCTTGAATCGAGTAACAAGTTGTTCCTCCTATACGCAGTTCATCCAGCGGCATATTTCGCATCGTCAAGTGATGATTTCCAGCACAGTAGAGGGCAGTTTAGGTTGGTCCGAGCCAATCACAAATGCGGCTTCGATGGAAGGCATAATTGCCCTTGCTGACACCTCGTTGGCTGCATGTACGGTTATGATCGTCTCCCCCGCCTCGACAATATCGCCAGGTTTCTTTCGTAGGATGAATCCAACTGCATGGTCGATTGGAGCGCCCTTTACCAGCCGTCCCGCGCCTATCTCTACTGACGCTCGGCCAAGAGCCTCTGCATCCACAGAGGTGATATAGCCGCTCTGACGCGCGGATACATCAATCTGAATAGGTGCCTGAGGCAATAGGGATAAGTCATCAATGAAACTGGTATCACCACTCTGGTTCGCAACGAAGCGCCTGAACGTTTCTAGACCCTCTCCGCTTTCGAGCACTCGAACGAGCCGAACCTTGCCCTCGTCAGGCGATTTCACGCTGCCTGCCATCACCAATAAGTGCGACCCCAGAGTAAGCGCGACTTCGACCAAATCTCGCGGGCCATTTCCTTGCAGAGTTTCAACCGCTTCGGCCACCTCGACGGCATTCCCAACTGCCATGCCTAGTGGCTGGTCCATATCCGACAGGACGGCTCGCACCTTGAGGCCGACCTCAGCTCCAATGTCACGCATCGCAACCGCCAGAGCGCGCGCTTCCTCGATACTCTTCATGAAAGCCCCGCGACCCACCTTCACATCCAGCACAACCGCGTTCGCGCCCGTCGCGATCTTCTTGGACATGATACTACTGGCAATAAGCGGGATGCTCTCCACAGTTGCCGTAACATCCCGCAATGCATAAAGACGCCCGTCCGCCGGCGCCATGTCGCCGGTCTGTGAAGCCACAACAAGGCCGACGCGCGCAACGCCTGCTATAAACTCCTTGGTGCTAAGCTCGGTCCTGAAGCCCCTTATCGATTCGAGCTTGTCGATTGTACCCCCAGAGAAGCCAAGCCCACGCCCCGACATCTTCCCGACCGGCACTCCCGCCGCCGCCACGAGGGGAGCGACGATTAATGTCGTCTTATCGCCCACGCCGCCTGTCGAATGCTTGTCCACGACGAAGGGAGCAACATCTGACAGGTCGAGCTGTCGCCCCGACGCTACCATAGCCCGAGTGAGGTCGGCTGTCTCGCGTGCTGACATACCACGGAAGTATATCGCCATGAGCCATGCGCTCACTTGATAGTCAGTTATGTCGCCGCTGGTGAAGCCAGACACAAGCCAATTGATTTCTTCGGCTGTCAGTTCACGTCCATCACGCTTGGAGGTTATGAGGTCTACGGCTCTCATACCGTACCTACCTCGTGTGGGTGTTCCGATGGTGCAAGTGTTCCACCCAGCAAGTCACGGTGTCCCACAACCTTGCCGTCTCTCAGATATACTCGTGGCAATCGCGGAGCCAGTCCGCAAAGAATCTCATATGAGATCGTCCCGGCCCAACTTGCCAGATCGTCAGCAGTTATCGACTCGCCTCCCTGGCGGCCAATCAAGACCACCTCATCGCCTTCATGTGCCTGGTCCACGCTCGTCAGGTCTATAGCGATTTGATCCATACTGACTCTCCCAATAACGGGACACCTGCGACCCCGCACAAGCACTTGGGCGCGGTTGGAGAGCGCACGAACGTAACCGTCAGCATATCCAAGGGGGACGAGACCAACCACGCTATCTTGCAAAGCCACCCAGGTCCGCCCATATCCGACCGTGTCACCTGCGCACACATCAAAGGCGCGCGCCACTGTAGAAGTGATGGAGAGAACCGGCTCCAACTTTACTTTCGAGCGAAGATGCTCCGATGGCAGGTGGCCGCTTAAAGCTATACCGGCACGCACCATATCGAAGCGCGCTTCCGGCAGTCCGATAGCCGCAGCCGAGTTCGCTGCATGGACAAGGTCAAAGTTGATCCCAGCTGCCGCGCAATCCCTTATTACCTTGTCGTAGACGCCTACCTGCTGTTCGGTGAACGCAAGATCAGGAGCGTCCGCTTCAGCGAAGTGTGTCATCAGTCCTTCCAACCGCAGATTCGGCAAAGAGCCGATCTGCCGGGCAAGCAGTACGACATCGTTTGGGACACAACCAAAGCGACCAAGCCCTGTATCAACTTTGATGTGGACCGGCACCGTGCGGTCGCCATGTTCTTGCGTAGAAGCTGCTTGCTCAAGCGCCTGTGCAGTCTGTAGCCCGTGCAGTGTTACAGCCAGGCCATATTGGACTGCCGAGGCCGCCTCCTCGGGCGGCACATAGCCCATCACGAGCACAGGCGCGACGATATGGGCGAGTCGTAACTCTATTCCTTCATCTACGCAGGCAACGGCTAAATAGGATGCTCCACCCCGCAAGGCAGCAAGGGCTACCTGTACTGCGCCCAGGCCATAGCCATTCGCTTTGACTACCGCAGCAAGTCGACAGTTCTCACCGATCAGGTTCTTGATGGAACGAGCATTAGCCTCAACCGCAGACAGGTCGATTGTAGCCTGCACGGGCCGTCTGCTGACATGCGCCTCCATCATCTTCACGTCCATGTACACTTCGCTAGATACACCTGCTCTACCCACGCAGCCGTTTCTGGGCGCGGGCAAGCAACACAGGCAAGTCTCCGGCAAGACCCCCGGACGGACCATACTCCTCACTTAGCAATTCTCCCGCGAGACCATGTAAGTAAACACCCAGGCATGCTGCTTCAAGGGGCGATTTTCCCTGGCCGATTAGTCCCGCTATCGCACCCGCAAGCACATCACCCGTGCCTGCCGTAGCCAACGCCGGGTTGCTGAATGGACTGATAAACACTTCGCCATCCGGCGATGCGATCACTGTCGACGCACCCTTTAACACGACGACTTGTTTCCATTGTGTTGCAGCATTACTCACAGTCTTCGCGCGATCAGCCTGCACATCATCGGCCGTGTTACCCAGCAAACGTGACATCTCACCGGGGTGGGGCGTCAGCACCGAACCGGCAGGCACGTATGAGGGCCAATCCTCTAGCTCAGCCAGTAAATTCAGAGCATCAGCATCCAGTACCATAGGAGGTAAAGAACCTTTCTCCGACTCGCCTTCGTTTTCGCTGGGCGTTTGCACGCGATTGGCAAAACCTATTGATCGCGAACCCGACTTGGCGGCAGCCGTATTCTCCTCTTTCGCAAGCAGTCTACGTATGAAAGCAGCCGTTTCCTTCTCTTGACCAATACCACAGCCGACAAGCAGGGCCGCGTATCCTTCAAGGGCGGGCCTCAATTTGTCAGCCGCCTGCATCGAGAGCGACCCCAGGTCGGACGGCAGTGGCAGGAAGGTACACTCAGTCAACTTCACAGCAAGCACCGATAGCAGGTCGCCAGGACATCCGAGCGTGACCAGCCCCGCGCCTGAGCGCATCGCGCCCTGCACCGCAAGCGCCGCAGCCCCTATATAGTTGACGGAACCGGCCACGACCATGACTTTGCCGAACACGCCCTTGTTAGCGTCATCAGGCCGCGTGGGAAGAATACTGCGCGCCCAATCGTCATCCAATAATTGCCCAACCGCGCTAGTGCGGCTCATCTGTGTGCTCAAACCTATATCTCCTACATAAATAATGTTGACGACGTTGATAGAACGTTGCATTCCAGGTTGTTACAGTGTAAGGTCCCGCATGTGGACAAGTACTTTCAACTATCTGCACAGGCAACAACCATCGCGCAGGCCATGATACGGCTATGGCTTAGGCTAATGGCCCAATCATTCAGCTTCAAAGCCTCAGCTCGCTCCTTCGCGGCGCCGTGCAAGAAGAGTAACGGCTTGCCCCGGCGATCAGGCAGGATTTCGATGTCCCGCCACACAAGGTCAACGAACCCGGTCCCTAAAGCCTTAGAGGTCGCCTCTTTAGCCGCGAACCTTGCCGCAAGTTCAGGAATCCGGCCTCGACAGTAGGCTATTTCGCGCTCGGTCCATACACGGCTTACAAAGCGGTCGCCCCAGCGTTCCACAGCCGAGGCGATTCGGTCGATGTCTACGAGATCGACCCCGCATTGCAGTCGCCCATCGAGAGTGTCGGATACAGAGAGTCCGGTAAGCGCGAGTGATGAGGACAAGCCCACCAGGCTGCTTGAGCTGACAAAGTCATCCTGTGACATGCTCAGGCACGCCCTACGCCGCTATAGGTGAACCCCAGTTCACGCATAGCGCGCGGATCGTAGACATTTCTTCCATCGACCAAAACAGGCTGCTTCATCAGTTTGTGAATCTCTTCCATGTCGAGTTGCTTGAACTCATTCCAGTCGGTTATAAGCAGCAGGGCGTCAGCGTCTTTGGCAGTCTCGTAGGCATTCGAGCAAAAATCAACACCTTTGAGATGTTCTCGTGCTACCTCGACCGCTATCGGGTCATAAGCGCGTACTTTTGCCCCCATCTCCAAAAGGGCGTTGATTATGTCAATTGAGGGAGCTTCGCGCAAGTCGTCCGTGTCCGGTTTGAACGAAAGGCCCAGCACACCGATGCTCTTGCCCTTCACACTCCCGCCTAGCATCTTGACGACCTTTGCAACAAATGATTTACGCGCATCCTGGTTTATATCTAATACGGACTGAAGTAGATGTGGGCGAGCGTCTGCGTTTTCTGCCATCTTGACCAGCGCCTTGACATCCTTTGGAAAGCAACTTCCTCCGAAGCCAACGCCCGCATTCAGGAACTGCGGATTGATCCTTTTATCATAGCCCATCCCCTTAACGACTTCTTTGACGTCCGCCCCCAGGTTCTCACAGATAAATGCAATTTCATTGATAAAGGATATGTATGTAGCAAGAATAGCGTTCGACGCATATTTTATCATTTCCGCGGTGCGTATGTCGGTAACAAGTATCGGCGCGCCGAGCGGCTCGTATAACTCTCGTACCTGCTCGGCTGCCCACCTATCGTCTGAGCCAAGCACAACCCGGTCAGGGTGAAGAAAGTCATGCACTGCCTGGCCTTCACGCAGGAACTCAGGATTGGAAACAACCGCAACGTGGAAGTCATTGGGGCATTCTTCCCTCACCTGTTTACCCACCACGTCGCCTGTGCCTATAGGCACTGTGCTCTTATTGATAATGATAAGGGGTTGCTCGGACCGTCCCGGCGCGACCTTACCGATACTGCGTGCGGCGCTTTCTACGTACCTCATGTCTGCCGAGCCATCCTCGCCTTCGGGCGTACCGACTGCGATGAAGACGAACTCAGCGCCCTGCAACGCCTCTTCGTAACTGGTGGTGAAGTCGAGCCTGCCTGCTCTCATGTTGCGTTGCAGCATCTCTTCAAGGCCAAGTTCGTAAATGGGAGACTCGCCTTTCTTCAGTTTCTTCACCTTCTCTT
>JBDSDS010000331.1:0-5953 GCA_039920445.1 Chloroflexia bacterium | reverse complement strand
TTCCACTTGACGGTAGGGTTCTCTCCGGCGCATCGTCTATCGACCAATCGCCGATTACGGGTGAGAGCGTGCCCGTAGATGTTGCTGTCGGCTCAGAAGTGTTTGCAGGGACAATCAACGGCCCAGGCGCGCTCAGCATCGAGGTAGTGCGCGCCGCGAACGATACCACGTTGGCCCACATCATCGAGATGGTAGAGGAGGCCCAGGGCCGCCGTGCCCCTTCCCAGCAGTTTGTAGATCGCTTCTCAGCTATCTATACTCCGATTGTGATCGCGGGCGCTGCGTTGGTCGCAATCGTGCCTCCGCTGCTTTTTGCCCAGCCGTTTGCTGACTGGTTCTACCGCGCCCTGGTGCTGCTGGTTGTGGCCTGCCCCTGCGCGCTGGTTATTTCTACGCCTGTTAGCATCGTGGCAGCGATAGGCGCGGCTACTCGCCGGGGCGTGCTCATCAAGGGCGGCGCGACACTGGAGACGTTGGGCAAGGTTCGGTCGATAGCCTTCGACAAGACCGGTACCCTGACTGTCGGACGTCCACAGGTTGTATCAGTTCATGCCTTCGACGGCGACCACAAGCGCCTCCTTCAAGACGCGGCGCTCGTAGAAGCACGTTCCGAACATCCTCTTGCGCGAGCTATAGTTCACGCCGCACGCGAAGGCCAGAACGGCTCCATGCCCGCCGAAGCAACTAATTTCGTGGCTTCTACCGGCCTCGGCGCGCAGGCGGACTTAGAGGGGCAGACCTTCTATGTCGGCAATAGGCGCTTCTTCCAGGAAAAAGGGATAACGCTCGATGACGCCACGGCAGGCGCGCTCGATACTCTCAGTTCGGAAGGCAACAGCGCCGTTCTGGTCGGCAATCGTGATAAGGTGCTTGGGCTTATCGGCCTGGCCGACACGCTTCGACCCGGCGCCGAAGCGTCTGTGCAAGGTCTAAGGAAGGCAGGCATTTCGAACGTCACCATACTCACCGGCGACAATCCTCAGACCGCAAGTGCTATCGCCAGGCAATCAGGCGTAGATTCTTTCAGCGCGGAGCTACTTCCAGCCGGAAAGGTAGACGCAGTGCGCGACCTTGCGGCGAAGCATGGCCTCGTTGCGATGGTGGGAGATGGAGTCAACGATGCTCCCGCGCTTGCTGCTGCTGATGTGGGCATCGCTATGGGCGTAGCAGGCACGGACGCCGCCCTCGAAGTAGCCGACGTAGCCTTGATGAGCGACGACCTCTCTCGCCTCGAATATGCTGTTCGTCTTTCGCGGCGCACCCTGGGCACGATAAAGTTCAACGTCGGCATCTCGCTCGCCACTAAAGCAGTTGCCCTGGTGCTGGCAAGCATCGGCGCGCTTCCCCTCTGGGGCGCAATCCTTGCCGACATGGGCGTATCCCTGCTAGTCACCCTCAACGGCATGAGTCTCCTTGCCTTCGGGGGCCGGAGTAAATAGTTAGGGATCAGGGATAGGAAGGGAACGAAGACCTGATCCCTGATCCCTGGTCCCTCTCATCCTTCTCCACTTTACCGTATAATAAAGTATCTCCTCACTCCTACGCCCCGATATTCATATCTTGCTCAGGCTCAAGGGAGGAATAAATAGTTGGAGAGCTTTTACGCGACCGCTGCATCGCTTTGCTTTACGCTTCTCGGCTTCTGGTGGGCCGTAGTGCAGTTCAGGCATCACGATTGGATGGCGAACGAGGGGCGGCGGCGCATGGCCTACTCCCTTTCGCTTCATTTCTTTTTGCCGGGGATCATGTGCCTGGTCGCGCTCGTTCCAGACGATGCGCGTATTATCAGGCGGATCACTTTCGGTCTTACCGGGCTGCTGGGGCTAGTCGCAACCGTTCTCATAGTATCTACCACGAAGGCCGATACTGGGAGCATGCGGCTTATACGCGTGGGAGAGTGGCTTATCGCACCGCTTTATGCGATCATCGTCTTGCTCGCCATCAACCCCGGTATTGCGCAGGCTGTTGGTATCGGCCTCAAGCCGCTAGAGGTCGAGGGTCTCACGATAGGCGTGCTGCTTTTTCTGGGGGTGAACCTGGCCTGGATACTGCTGGCCGAGCCTACCAATCCACAGATGAGGGATTAGTAGGTAGAAGGCAGCAAGCAGAAGGCAGTAAGAAGTCGCAGTTCCGGCTCGTGATAACAGATGTAAACTGTACAGGCAGCAATAGCCTATACTTAGTCGGTAACTATACCCTACGTCATTAGCACAGAAAGAATACGCCACGCCTAATGTCCTTCTCCCCATACGAACCCTCACAGACTAAACAAAAACGTGATAGAACGCGCCCATTGCTGGCGTTTCTCGTGCTCATCGTAGCGATAGTGGGCCTGGGGCTTCTGGCCCTCAATTACCAAAGGATAGTAGGGCTTACTCCCCTATCTCCAACCGCCGTTGCGCTTGCATCGCCGACCCCTCCTGGCTCGACCGGGGTTAGCGGCCCATCGCAGCCTACCCCTCAGCCGACTGCGCCTTTGGGCGCGCCGACGAGAGTTGGGTTTGCATCTCCAGTCGTCCCATCAGCCACGTCTCAAGCGTTGACTTTGGAGGAACAGGCCCTGCGTGTCCTGGGCGAGGCTGAGGTTCCTGTGCGCGACCTTTATTCGATCACCTCCCGCTTGAGGAAAGCAACCGGAGAAGTGCCGCGCACTACCGGCAGGCCTGCGGGCGATTACAAGGTGGGGCACGAAGATATATTCAACCTGAGCAATATCTCAGAGAAGCGTTATTACACCACCACCGCAACTATCGTCGTAGTGACTGAACACGCCTATTGGTACGTCGAGAACGGCGGGCCGGTGGCGCGGGGCGCTATTGCGCGCATAGCCGACGCTTTCGAGAAGAAGATATATCCGACCAACAGGCGGCTCTTCGGCTCGGAGTGGACACCGGGCGTTGACAATGACCCGCGCATCACTGTGTTGTTTGCTTCCATATTCGGCGCGGGGGGTTATTACTCTTCAGCCGACGAGTATACGCGTACAATCAATCGCTTCAGCAACGAGCGGGAGATGATTTATATCGATATCGGATCGGGCGGGGACATGAGGGGTGTAGAGAGCACTTTGGCGCACGAATACCAGCACATGATTCACTGGAACGAGCGCCCCAACCACGACGTCTGGCTGAACGAGGGCGCGTCGGTGCTTGCCTCGGCAGCAAACGGCTACGATGTTGTAGGCGTCGATGCTCACTTCATGGGCGATACCGACGTGCAGCTTACTTCCTGGGAGGCCAACCCGAACGACTCTCTATCCAACTACGGGGCATCTTTTCTCTTTCTCGACTTTGTCCGGTCGCAGTATGGCGGCGATAATATAGTCAAAGCCGTAGTAGCAGCACCGGGTCAGGGGGCCGATGCTCTGGATAACGCCCTTCAGAGTGCAGGCGAGAAAGACCGCTTTGCCGACGTGTTTCGCAAGTGGGTGGTCGCTAACCTGGTTGATGGCTTACCCGGAGCAAAAGAAGAGGGGCTTGACTATCCCGACCATTCTGTGGAAGCATCGCCCCAGCTTGTACTGGATACATATCCAGTTGAGGAGAGCGGCGATGTTGCTCAGTTCGGGGCTGATTATATAGAGTTACAGCCACCCTCGGCGGGTGGCGACTTGCGAGTAGTGTTCTCTGGAGAAGCCGATACCAGCGTTGTGCCTACATCGGCCCACAGCGGCACAGGCATCTGGTGGAGCAACCGGGGCGACCTCGCCGATACATATATGACGCGTGGCTTTGACCTACGCAGCCTGACCTCCGCCACCCTGAAGTTCCATATCTGGTTCGATGTTGAGTTAGACCTCGACTATGGGTACGTTGAGGCATCGACCGACGGCGGCGTTACATGGGACACGTTGAAGGGCGATCACACTATATCAGCCAACCCCAACGGCACGAACTACGGCAACGGCTATACAGGCCGTAGCGTTGAGAGAGCGAGCGCCGACGCCAAAGGTTGGCTGGCTGAGAACATTGACCTCGCACCTTACGTGGGTAAAGAGCTTCTGCTGCGCTTCGAGTACATCACGGACGACGGATACAACGCCCAGGGTATAGCCATCGACGACCTATCTATTCCAGAGCTGAGATACACAGATGATGCCGAGAGCGACACAGGCTGGGACTACTCGGGTTTCGTTCGCGTTCCTAACAAGCTCGACCAGACCTACTTTCTGTCTGTCATAAAGTTCAAGGATGTTGGCTTTGACGTTCAACAGGTAGACGTACAACCGTCAGGCGAAGTAGAGTTCACTGTGCAAGACCTGGGGCGCCTTTACAGCAAGGCTGTGGTTATTGTCAGTGGCACAACGCCACACGTAATACAGCGTACTGATTACAGGATAAGTGTAGAGGCCGTGAAATAGAACTGTTTTAGGGGCGTATCTACCTCAAAGTTGTGCTGGCGTCTGTAATCAAACCCCAGGCTAAGAGTGCCTAACAAAACCTGTAGGGGCAGGCCCCCGTGCCTGCCCCTACAGGGAATATCGTCGAAGGTTTGGGATTACCCCGATATTGATGACTCGTTAATATTTCTATAGTGAGCCGATTCGAAAGAATCTGGACTGGCGTACCCAAGTGCTGAGTGGCGTCGTTGTCGATTGTACCACACCTCCACATATTCAAAGATGCTCTGACGGGCTTCCGCCCTTGAGTTGTAGACGCCGGTTGCACATTCGGCCTTTAGAGTTGAAAAGAAGCTTTCCATTAAGGCATTATCATAACAATCTCCTTTGCGGCTCATACTCACCGTCATTTTATGCGCATTGAGAATCTGTTGGTAATCACGAGCTGCGTACTGACTTCCTCTGTCGGAGTGGTGCAGCACGCCTGTACCTGGTCGACGCTGAGCAGTGGCCATTCTCAGGGCTGACGACACCAGTTCCTGCTCCATGTGCTTGTTCATGGCCCATCCAACCACCTTTCGAGAATAGATGTCCAGTACAGCTGCTAGGTACAACCACCCTTCTTTCGTTGCGATATACGTGATGTCTCCGACCCACTTTTGATTCGGTCCGGAAGCCCAGAACTGGCGATTGAGCGTGTTGGGAGCTATTGGATGGCTGTGGCGCGAGTTAGTGGTCGTTACTTTGTATTGTTTTCGCCTCCTGGCCTTGATATCTGCTTTACGCATGAGGCGAGCTACCCTGTTGAGGCTGCAAACTGTGCCTGTGCTCTTCAATTCAGCGTGTATGCGTGGTGCTCCGTATGTGCCCCGACTGCGCTTGAACGTAGTTTGTATTACCGCCGTTAGCTCCTGATTGGCCATCTCTCTCCTGGAAGGCGGCTCTTCTTGACGCTTGACCCACGTGTAATATCCGCCTTTTGAGACACCCAGCACCCGGCACATTATCGTTATCTCGTATTCTTGCCGGTGCCGTTGGATGAATGCGAACTTCAGTCGTGGTCTTGCGTCTTGGAGAAGATGGCAATGGCTTTTTTTAGTATGTCCCGCTCTTGCCTGAGAATTTCGTTTTCACGCTTCAGTCGATGTACTTCAGCTTCTGCGTCACTTTGATGTCCTGTGCCTGGGAAGGCTTGCTCCACATTTCCCCCTTCCTTATTGAATGCTTTTTCCCACAGATGTATTTGGCCGGCATACAAACCAAGTTCTCGCTCCACGTCAGCCTTGGTTTTGCCACTACTTTTTAGCAGCCGCAATGTTTCAAGCTTGAACTCTCTGCTGTATACTTTCTTGGTGGGCATCTGGTTGGTTTGGGTTGAGGGTGATTTTTTAGGCATCAGTTACTTGGTCTCCCGTATTGTAGATAAGAGTCTTCCTCTCGTCCACTTTCTCGGGGGATGCCCACATCGACCGACTCAAATGGAGGCTGGGCCGTGATGCCTGTGCAATTATCAACAATTGACGGTATAATTTATGATACATATTAGGGATATACGGCAGGAGTTTTCGCATCTGCACAGCTGCAACAATACCTGCGCTTATGCCTATCTGGTGC
>JBDSDS010000330.1:0-3382 GCA_039920445.1 Chloroflexia bacterium | reverse complement strand
CATCAGAAGCGCGTCTGGTTACTCTCTTGCCTCTGATCGAATATTATGAGCGCGAGATGGGCGAGCTTCCGGGCCGCCTGATGATGGCCGTCTCTTTTCTTGGCGATGTAAGGCTGATGCCGGGCTGGGAGGGGCAATCGCCAGAGGTCTGCGCGGCAGTTGAGAAGGCAGAGGCTCTTGTTGTGTCGGTGATGATCCGTATAATGAATGCCCAGGCGGGGTGTAGTTGCGCGGAACCGCCGAAGCCGGAACAATAGAATAGGTATAATGACTACAGGAACGTACGACATACCACATGGTATAAGGGCTGCTCGCCTGGAGCGTGGACTGACGCAGGGCGAGCTTGCGACGCGCCTGGGAGTCAGCCAGGGTACGATCTCGTTCTGGGAGAACGGTACTGAATCTCCCACGGTTGAACATCTGATCGTGCTAGCTCTTGAGTTGCCTGAGGTAATAGAGAACATTGATGGAAGGGAGCGCGAACTGTTGCAGAGGGTACTCAGGCTAGAGCGCGAGATATTTGATGGCGGTTGCGCCTGCGCGTGGTGCCAGTGTGGCAAGGATAGTGGCTAGGTGCATATTTTTTGGCTTCTGTTATTAGCTGGCTAATATTGCGACGAGTTAAGGTACTGATAGAAAGGGGCACTAGCTTCTTTGGACGAGACAGTTAGAAAGGCCAAGGATTTTCACGGTCACCTCTGCGCGGGCCTGACGATAGGCATCCGGGCAGCACAGATCGCCTTGCGTGAGATAGGCCCGCATTCAGCCGATGAAGAGGTAGTGGCGATTGTTGAGACGGGCATGTGTGCCGTGGATGCTATACAGATGTTGACGGGCTGCACATTCGGCAAAGGCAATCTTATCCACCTGGATTACGGCAAGAACGCATACACATTCATTCGACGCTCTGACGGCCATGCTATTCGCATAGTCAGCCGCCCCGATGGGTGGCCCGCGGACAACCCGGAACGGAAGGCACTGCTTGAGAGGATTAAGTCGGGAACCGCCAGCGAGGCGGAGCAAGGGCGGTACTGGGAGCTTCAAGAGGAGCGTGCCCTGGCCGTCATGGAATTACCCGAAGCTCAGCTATTCGATGTGCGGCAGGTGGCGGCAGAGGTGCCGAAAAGCGCACGTCTCAACGCTTCTGTTAACTGTGAGGGGTGTGGGGAGCCGACCATGGAAACGCGCATCCACCGCTTCGATGGCCGCAACCTGTGCATCCCCTGTTTCGAGAAGGCCGAATCGCGATAAGTTTTTGGTTTTATCGCACTTTCCTGGGGAGGAGGTGAGGAGCAGGTAAGTATCAGCATTACACTTGGGAGTTAGTAGAGCAAGTGCCACTAGTAGTGCCGGTGGCGCTTCAATCAGAATATATAGAAAGAGACCCGCGACAAGGGATCGCCGCTTGTACATTCGTCAATAGATGTGCCTGTCGTTGGGATACAGTTTACAATTTAGCAAGGGCTAGCAAGGGCTACCAAAGGAGATAGGAATGAACAGGACCGCATCAAAATGGCTATCAACATTTACTGCACTCATGCTTATGCTGGCCGTCCTGCCCGCTATGGGTAGGACCACCAGTTACGCGCAAGGTGACTCTCGGATGTTCCCGGAGACGGGCAAGACGGTGAAGGGCAAGTTCCTTGCCTATTGGAACACCCACGGTGGGCTGCCGCAGCAGGGCTTCCCCGTTTCCGAGGAGATGCAGGAGAAGAGCGAGACCGACGGCAAGACATATAAAGTCCAGTATTTCGAGCGAGCCGTGTTCGAGGAGCACCCTGAGAATAGAGCGCCCTACGACGTCCTCCTAACGCTCGTGGGCGTCTTCAACCTGAAGCGCAACTATCCCAGTGGCGTGGCGGACCAGAAGCCTAACACTACAAACCCGCTAAGGTTCGGCAACATCACGAGCAAAGTCGTCGGCGGCAAGTTCCGGGAATACTGGGAGAAGAATGGCGGTCTGGCTCAGCAGGGCTACCCTCTCACCGACGAGTTCCAGGAGCGCAGTCTCGTCGATGGTAAAGTTTACACAGTACAAGTCTTCGAGCGAGCCGTGTTCGAGCTGCACCCGGAGAACGCAGGAAAGCCGAGCGAGGTACTTCTATCATTGCTAGGCCGGTTCGAGCACGAGAGAAAGTTTGGCGCGGGCACGCCCAAGCGTGGAGGAACGTTAGTTGTAGCAGCCAGTACAGACCCTGGCTCGTTGAACACAGCCATCACGACGGCAGGCGGCACCCACTATGTAGCCGACCATATATACAACGGCCTCGTCGGCCTGGACGACCAGCTCAACCCGACGCCTGAGCTTGCCGCTAGCTGGCAGATAACGGAGGGTGGCAAAGTCTATACCTTCAAGCTCCAGCCTAACGTCAAGTGGCATGACAACCAGCCCTTTACATCGGCAGACGTCAAGTTCACCTTCGAGGAGGTGCTACTCAAATTCCACGCGCGCACAAAAGCCGGCCTTGAAAATGTACTGGAGCGCATAGATACCCCAAGCGCCGACACGGTAGTGTTCCGCTTCAAGCAGCCTTACGGGCCGCTCTTGCAGCGTCTTGACGTGGTAGAAGCCCCGATCGTCGCCAAGCATATCTACGAGGGCAAGAACGTCCAGCAAGACCCAGCTAATTTGAGGCCGGTAGGCACAGGTCCGTTCAAGTTCGGAGAATACGTTAAGGGGGACCACGTGACCCTTGAGCGCAACCCCAACTACTTCAGAACAGGGCTGCCTTACCTCGATAAGGTAATCTTCCGCATCATACCTGACACCAACACCGCGACCCTGGCTCTGGAGAGGGGTGAAGTCGACTACATAAGCAGCGTGAACGGCTCCGATATCGAACGTCTGATCAAGAACACCGATCTCAAGCTGGCGAAAGGCTTCGGTGGGGGTGGTGGATCACTCTGTCAGAACGTGCTGATCCCCAACCTGATAAAAGAGTCGCCGTTCAGGAAGTTGGAGGTGCGGCAGGCCTTCTACCAGGCCATCGACCGCCAGTTTATACTGGACCGCGTTTACTTTGGACAGGGTGACATCTCGACCGGGCCGATCAGCCGCCAGATGACCTGGGCCTACAGTGCAGACGTGAAGTCGTATTCGTACAACGTAGTGAACGCGAACCAATTGCTCGACAGAGCTGGCTACCCACGCGGCGCAGACGGCAATCGCTTCACAGTGGTCTTCACTCATGCGCCGGGCTTCGCCAGGCTGGGCGAGGCAATGCGCGAGCAACTTAAGCAGGTAGGTATCAACCTCCAGCTTGAGAGCTTGGAAGTCAACGCCGCAAACGAGAAAGTGTTCATCAAGAAAGAGTTCGACATGGGTGTCGCCTCTTATTGTAACGGCACCGATCCGGAGATCGGCGTCAAACGAGTCTATGTC
>JBDSDS010000329.1:0-8256 GCA_039920445.1 Chloroflexia bacterium | reverse complement strand
AAGAATGCTGAGGGCGCGGTCAGCCTGCAAACCCCTACAGGCATAACGGTCGGGGCCGACGGCACCGTGTATGTTGTAGACACAGGTTCGAACGGTGTTATCAATCTGGGTAAAGTCCAGGCGCCATAGCAGCACAAACGAGCATGAAAAAATAAAATGGGCGCTCACACGAGTGCCCATTTTGTCGTTCGCGGAAGAGTCTAAACTTTACGTTTTACGGCGTATACGGTCATTGTAGCCCCACGATGGAGAAAGGCTACGAGCGGGGTACAGAGCAAGCTGAGGCAGCCTAGGGGAATGGCCGTCGCCATGGCCAGTAGGCTTTGGATCATGCCCGCGCTTGAGGAATTACCCTCCTCGTCGAGCACTTTTGCCGAACGGGTGCGCAGTAAGTTATAAAGCAAATTATGCCTCAGCCCTATCTTATTCTGTGCGCTTTGGACGAAGCTGAAGAAGTCGTATTCCGGCGATATATAGCTGGCCTTGTCCACTTCGAGGCCGGCTCCACCAAGCGCCTCGCTCAATGATTGAAATGTGAAATGGGTCAAGTGTCTGGGAACATCGAGGTGAAACCAGCCCGGCCCACTGAAGCGCGCCTCGAGGCTCCCAAAGTTAGGAACGGCCACAAGGAGAGTACCGCCCGGCTTGAGGACGCGCGCCACTTCCCTGAGTGTTCCCTGTGGATCGGATAGATGCTCCAGCACATGCCACAGTATCACAAGGTCGAATTCGTTATCCGGGAAGTGGGCATCTTCGAGAGTTTCTGTGGTAACGGGGAGGTTCAACCGGTCACGCGCATAGGAGGCGGCTTCTTCGCTCAGCTCTGTGCCTTGCGGGTCCCACCCTTTTTCCTTTAGCTTGTTGAGCAACAGACCACGTCCACAACCGATGTCGAGTACTTTGCCCGGCTCACGGCCCGCCCCAATCCGTCCCACGCGGAAGTCATAGAGCATATCGAGTAGCCATTCGACGATATGAGGGAAGCGGCGTCCGCTGCCGTAATAAGTCTGCGGGTAATATCTAGAGAGTTCGTTGCCAGGAGGCACGGGAGTGGTGACAGTGAGGCGGCAGTTATTGCAGAAGCCGACTACGAACTTATCACCTGAAATGTAGTCAGATGTGGTGAACTGCGGCTTAAACCGCGCTCGTGGGTGCGCGCAGGCCGTTTGATCTCGCCCCGATGTATCCGGTGGCTTGCCTTCGTTCGAGGTAGTGCCGATCATATCCCTCTTTATAGATTGCATAGGTACCAAGGCGAGGAACGCCCAATATCTGCTAGGTAATACTCTAAAAGCTTCGCGGATTATAGCACGCGCCACACATGAGCGTCAACGCTACGGAAAAGCTATAACGTCAGAATTACGGCAAGCCGGACGCAGCCATGCTCAACACCTGTCTAGCGCTCAGCGCGTAAAGGTTCAAGGTTCAAGGTTCAAAGTTGTACAGAGTTCTAACCTTGAACCTTGAACTCGGTGAATTTATCTCCCCCTCATGTCTGAACGCTTACCTCAGCGCTTACATTGACGCTGTATTGAGCAGGATGATACAATTGCCTTAATATGCAGACGCGGCTTAATCTTCTAGAATGGACTATCGTGGCCCGCGCCTTCATCGTGCGCTCCCGTTTCTATGCGAGCGTCCCCATGCTTATGACTGCCTCCAGCGCCGATTCATCGCTGCCAGGCGACAAGGCAGGGTCGATTATGGCCTCGGGTGATGGCCTTAAGCCGTCCATGTATGCCTGGGCGCCGGTTTTGGTCTTTCTTGCGTCGTTGCTTGCCTTTGTCGGCCTGACGCCCCGGATAACGACTTATCTTGACCCAACGACAGGTGATGAGCCTTACTACTTGATGACTGCTATAAGCATCCTGAAGGACGGTGATATAAACGAGTGCAACAACTATCTGGAGCGTGATTCGGCCAAGCTATATCCAGAGTTCTATGTGCTGAGCGAGGGCGAGCCGGTGGCGCCTGCGGGCTGGAAAGGCTGGGACGGGTCACCTTATCCCCTGGGGCCACACCCCGCGCAAATACCCGCCAACCGCCAATGTATCACTTTAGATCCAACCGGGCGTTTCTACACATTAGGGCCAGGCACCGAGCTTTACTCCAAGCACGGCCTGGGCTTGACGCTGCTTGTGCTGCCCTCCTTTTCCCTGGGTGGTCGCACTTTAGTGGTCTACTTCCTCAATTTGCTTGGCGCGCTACTCGCGTTGAACGTATTTTGCCTCGCCCGCGAAAGCACAAATAAAACAGTTCCGGCAGTACTGACATGGGTGGCTTTCACGTTTACCATACCTTTCCTGGCTTATTCGTTCCTGATCTTCCCTGAGCTACCGGCGGCTCTGGTCGTAGTCTATGCGTTTCGCCGCATCCGGCTCTGGGAAAACAACCGATGGCAGATCGCCGCGGTCGGCTTCAGCATGGCTTTCCTGCCGTGGTTGCACTATCGCTTCATCCCTGTAACAGCCGGTCTGCTTCTCTATTATCTCTATCAAGAGTACCGCCACCGCACGAAGCGCCGCTCTGTTGACTTAGCCATAGTATCTAGCCAATTGGTCATCGCGGCAGCATCCCTGATGGCCTTCTTCTACCACCGTTACGGCCAGATTACGCCGAACAGTTCGGACCATGCGGGTAGCAACGATATTGCGGGCACTCTGCGCGGCGCGGCGGGCCTTTTCTATGATGAACAATGGGGCCTGCTCATCGCCTCACCTATCTTCGTTCTAGCCGTCGTGGGCGTGGTGGTCATGGCGCTCAAGCGTGGGTGGCGTAAAGACCTGCTTTGGCTAGGTATCGTCTTCGTGCCTTATTTTGGGGTTATAGCGAATTACGCCCAGTGGTGGGGTGAGTGGTGCCCCCCTGCGCGCTACATGGTTTCTACTCTACCGCTCCTGGCGATGCCGTTTGCCGTCTCCCTGGAGCAGATCAACAGGCCCGCTTACAAGGGTCTTTATGCCCTTCTCCTCGTGTTGAGCCTGGGCATGATGTGGGGCTTCATGTACCAACCGCAGTGGATGTATCACCAGCCTAACGGTCGCAACCAGGTGTTTGAATATGGAGTACCGGAGTTATTGAGCAACACGGGATTTAGCGAGCAGGCGCCTGTTGTGTCCGCAAGGCTCATGAATCTGTCGCCGTCGTTCGTCAGGCCGTACTTTGAATACGCCTCAGAGGACAAAGCGCGTGGCGACGCCGCCTCCAGAGCAGCCTGGCAAACGAGCCTCTGGTTATTTCTGTCCACTATCGTCATTGTGGTCTGGAGTTTGCTTTTGCCCAGGGATAGACCAGACAGATTACAGGATAGCGCTTTAAAGTCGGGCGCGGGGTTGGCGGACTATGGAACATTCACGTCGGCGAAGGGCACACCAACAGAGTAGTTGTGTTTCCGACCTTCCGCAACGTGCGAAACTTCTAATTGGGCAGATAATGCGTATAATGGACCGGGCCAGCAAAGCAAACTGCTGCCAAAGAATGGGCTTGTGCCTGAAGGGAGTCGAGATGGACAGTGACACAAAGAGCGGCGCAGGTGCGGTCTTGGCCGAGGACATCACAGATAAAACTGAAGAGCCTGCTAAGGGCAAGCGACCTCGAGTGGTGGTTGTAATGCCTGCCTACAATGCCGCGCAAACGGTGGCGAAAACGCACGGTGACCTCCCCAAAGATATAGTAGATACCGTCATACTTGTGGACGATGGCAGCCAGGACGATACGGCGGAGATCGCTCGTCGCCTCGGGCTTGACGTTATTGTGCATCTGCATAACAAGGGATACGGGGGCAACCAGAAGACGTGCTATATCGAGGCGCTCAGCGCTGGCGCCGACATCGTGGTTATGGTCCATCCTGATAACCAGTACGATGCGACGCGTCTCCAGTCGATGATCCAGCCGATAATAGAGGGCAAGGCGGATCTTGTGCTCGGTTCTCGCTTACTCGAAGGACGGAGCGCCACGCTCAAGGGTGGTATGCCGATTTGGAAGTATGTATCAAATCGCTTTCTAACGACAGTAGAGAACCTGGCGCTTGGCACAAATCTGTCGGAGGCGCACACCGGGTTCAGGGCGTATTCGCGCAAACTCCTTTCCACAATACCTTTTCTTCTCAATTCGGATGATTTTGTTTTCGACAGTGAGGTGATCGCCCAGAGCGTGGCTTTTGGGTTCAAGATCGCCGAGGTGCCTGTGCCGACGCGTTACTTCCCGGAGGCATCCAGCGTCAACTTTCGCCGTAGCGTTATATATGGGCTTTCAACCCTCAACGTGGCGAGAAAGTATCTGATGCACCGCCTCGGTTTGCGCCGCTACCCAATTTTCCGCAAGCGTCTTGCCAGCGTGCTCAGTCGAGAGCATAGAGAGCGCATCTTCCCCGGTTCAAAGAGCGTGCGGTAACAGTGAGTTTCTATCTTTCGTTGTAGCAATGAGGTAAAGCATCTCCGGTATGGGCCGGGGTAAGACGCTTTGCCGGGAGAATATATTTGTTCAAGTCGCGTCAATTCATAATCGGTATAGTCATCAGCGTGGTTTTCCTTGCGTGGGCGCTTTCCAATGAGCCGCTTGATAAGGTTTGGGAAGCGTTGTTGCGCGCTAATTACTGGTCGCTTTTGCCTGCGCTGGCACTTTACTTCATTGGGGTGTGGGTAAAGGCAGCGCGGTGGAGAGTCTTGCTGCTACCAATCTTGCCGAAGATCACACTTAGACGGACATTCGATATTATCGTAATTGGCTTCATGGCTAATAACATATTACCTGCCAAGATTGGCGAACTCGTGCGTGCTTACGTAATCAGTAGGCGTGAAAAGGTCCGTAAAACGACGACGTTAGCCACGATTTTTGTTGAGCGCATCTTTGATGGGTTGACTATGATAGGCTTTGCTGCTGCTGCTGCATTGTTCGTTCTTTTCTTCGACCGAGAAATGTTGAGCAGTGGTTCTGAGCATAAGCTGGGGTCGCTTATTCAAGATTTAGATACGGCGATAATAATCTTATCAGTGGTTTTCTTCGGCCTGTTGCTTGCTTTCATAGCTGTGGCTTCTTCACGAAGCCGGGTAGAGAGACTTGTGGCGTTTGGGTTGCGCTTTCTTCCGGGTCGGCTGCATGAGAGAGCAGAGCGATTATCAGCCTCCTTTGTCGATGGTCTTGCCTCTCTCAGGAGTGCGTCGAGTCTGGCTCTGGTCTTTGTCTTATCTATAGTTGCATGGCTTTTTGAAGCAAGCATGTATTACGTTATCGGCACCTGGGGCTTCGACCTGCGTAGCGACGATGGAATGCTGCTTCCTTTTTACGCATACATACTCACGACAGCCTTCGTCAATCTGAGCGGCCTCATACCACAGGGACCCGGCTTGGTCGGGGTATTCGACGCCATCGCCAAAGTGGTGTTAGTGGGCGCTTTCGGTGTGGCAAGCACCTCAGCAACCTCATATGTCCTGGTGCTTCACTATCCGGCTCTGCTGCTTCCTGTAACCCTGCTCGGATTTGTCTTCCTAGCGCGTGAGAGCCTCTCGTGGAGTGATCTTACGGACCTGGAGAGGACCAGAGCAAGGGCCTCGGAGCAGGCGCACGAGATGGAAGGCCCGCTTACCGACATTGAGCTGGTGCAGGAAGGCAAGATCACTCAGGGCGAGGCTGAAACAACGCTGGAACAGGCCGGGGAAGAGCCACCAGACAAATCTCAAACCTAAGGCGGCAACCACTTGGACCTTTTTCAGGCATTAGTGCTCGGTCTCGTTCAGGGGCTGACCGAGTTTCTCCCTATTTCCTCCTCTGCCCACCTGCTCATCGTACCGTGGCTCTTCGGCTGGAATAACCGGGCGCTCAACAGCATACAGTTTGAAGTTGCCTTACACATGGGAACGCTGCTGGCGGTGCTGGTCTATTTCGCCCAGGATTGGCGCAGGCTAATCGTCGCTTTTGTCCAATCGGTGTTGGAGAGGCGTATTGGAGACGACCCAGACAGGCGGCTGGTCTGGTATATCGTGTTTGCTACCGTGCCTGCATTTCTTGTGGGCGTGCTGGCCGAGAGCCAAATCGACGAAGTATTCCACGACCCGAACAATCTGCGCGGCGGCCTGCTGATAATCGCCGTGATGATGATCGTCATGGGCGCGTTGCTACTGCTTGCCGAGCGTATCGGTAAGCACGTCATTGAGCTAAAGAATATCACCCTCGGAACTGCTCTTGGGATAGGAGTGGCGCAGGCGTTGGCCCTGGTGCCGGGCGTTTCGCGGTCGGGCAGCACAATAACCACCGGGCTATTCCTCGGCCTTAAGCGTGATGCTGCTGCGCGGTTTTCCTTTTTGCTATCCACGCCGATTGTGCTTGGGGTCGGGCTGAAGAAGCTGTATGATCTGCTATTAGGCACGGAAGGTATACCTGCTGACCAGACTGGAGGCTTCGTAATAGGCTTCCTCGCGGCAATGATCTCCGGCTTCCTTTGTATCTTCTTTCTAATGCGCTATCTCCAGAGGCGATCGACCGCGCCCTTTATATGGTACCGCTTCGTGGTGGGCATAGGTCTCCTGGCTCTCGTGGCGTTCGGCTTTCGCAGCTAGGCGTTACATCAGGCTTGTCATGCTGAATCCTTTACGCTTGGGCACAGGGGGCAACTCATAGGGTGAAGGGTTCAGCATGACAAGAGAGAGTTGGCCCGCAACCTCGTTGAGATTGCGCTCCATTTAGATGCGTTTGCCGTGCTCACCAGTCGTTGATTCCTTGACACTACACACAACGTACTCTATAATAGTGAGGTTGACTTTAAGAAGGGGCATATAAAATGGACGCTCTGAACAGCGACTTGGTCTTCAATGTTGCCCAGTTGCTCAAAGAGCCGGTGGGGTCTACCCGCAAGCTCAATCTGGATATCGCAGCGCTGGCGCTGGACGAAGCGGGGACCGGAGAACATGGCGCCGGACCTGTAGACGCGTGTCAGGTGAGAGGTCGCGCCAAAGTGACCCGTATCGGCGAGGGGCTGCTTGTTCAGGGGAACGTGGCTGCCGAGGTCGAGACAGAATGCAGTAGATGTCTTGACCGTATTTCTATGACGGTAGAAGGAACGTTGGAAGAGCAGTTTCAGCCTACGGTGGATGTTATGACCGGCGCGCCGATCAACAGGGCAGATTACGAGGCGAACGACGCAGCTTTCGAGATAGACGCGAACCACTTGATGGACCTGTCTGAGCCTGTGCGCCAGTCGCTCTTGGTTGCGATGCCTATGAAGCCACTTTGTAGAGCAGACTGCAAGGGTTTATGTCCCCAGTGTGGGACTAACTGGAACGACGGCCAGTGTGATTGCCGCACTGAGATAGTGGATAATAGATGGTCGGGGCTACGCGAACTGCGTCTGGACGAATTTCCGGCGGGTGATACCAGCCTCAATTAAACGCTAAGATCAAGGAGTATCGAAACTATGGGTGCATTACCCAAACAGAGAATATCACGCAAGCGCCGGGGCGACCGCCGCAGCCAGCAGCACCTCAAGCCGCTTCACCTTGTCGAGTGCCCTCAGTGTCATAACCCGCGCCAGCCTCACCATGTTTGCCCAATCTGCGGCACTTATCGTGGACGCCAGGTGATAGCGGTAAAGAGCGCCGAAGGCGCGCAGGCTTAGTTTGTTTGCCGGTCATTTGGCCGGTGCGTTTTGTGTATGTAATGCAGCGCTGGTAGGGCGCGGCATCTGTCAAATTACACGGTTTTCTCTCTATACAGAGGGGGAATTAGGGTTCAGGATTCAAGGTTCAAGATTCAAGGTTGTATAGTGTTCTAACCTTGAACCTTGAACCCTACCGGGAGAGGGCGCTCTTGTGGCTAGGTATGCGGCTATTACAGGCTGGGGGAGCGCTGTTCCAGAAAAAGTGCTCACCAACGCCGATCTGGAGAAACTGGTCGATACTTCCGACGAGTGGATCACCAGCCGGACCGGGATAAAAGAGCGGCACATTGTTTCCCCGCATGAAAGCACCTCGACGATGGCGATTGCTGCTGCGCGCCAGGCCCTTGAGCGTGCGGGTGTTTCTCCCTGGCAAGTAGACCTCGTTATCTGCTGTACTGCCACCCCCGACTTCCTCTTTCCCTCGACCGCCTGCCTTATCCAGCATGAAATAGGCGCTGAAAACGCGGGCGCATTCGACCTCGAAGCTGCCTGTTCGGGCTTTATTTACGGCATAAGTGTCGGCAGCCAATTTATCAAGACAGGCGATTATAAGACCGTGCTTGTGGTCGCGGCGGAGGCGCTTTCTCGCTTCATTGATTGGACCG
>JBDSDS010000328.1:0-2848 GCA_039920445.1 Chloroflexia bacterium | reverse complement strand
TCGTTGTGGAAATGTGTATTTCTTTTTACGCTCGGTTTAGCGCACGTAGGAATTATCACGCAGCCCGATAGGCTGTTGTTGTCTCTATTCTAGCCCAAAAAGTACTAGGACGCCAACCGTACACTTTTCCTAAAAAGGTGCACCGTTAGTACTAAACGGGATTATGCCCCACAGTCTGCCAAACCTCAATCTTTACTGCGTTTCAGCCCCGATACGGGACATTCATAGCACCTGCGCGCTTCACAGTAAAGGCGGTAGAGGTGGATCAGCCCCTGCTGTTGCTTTGCGCCTGTGATGGCCTCCTTCTTGCGCGGGCCGAGCGCTTCGTCGGCCATGGCGCGCGTGATTTTGTTCTCGGAGAGCTTTGGGAACGCGGCATACACGGAGAGGGCGCGATTGTGAATCTTCTCATCGCCCTGACGGTCGGCATTTGCGACCAGGAGCGGCAGCAGGACGTTTACGACTATATCGGAAGCGCGTGAGGTGCCTACAAGCGCCATATCCTCCACGGTGTCATTGCCCAGGGGGCGCCCAAAATCAGCGTGGGAAGCCCAGTAGCCATCGCCTTCTACCGTCAGCGTTCCTGTCCATGCCTTCGCAAGATTATCGTACTTACGATATGCCTGCGCTCCGAGGAATGGCCCTAGCATACCCCCTTGCTGCCACAGAAGCCGGGCTAGCAATCGCGCCGCCGCTGCCAGTCTGCGTGGTGGTGAGTTGGCGGGGCGCACCCTGTTCGTCTCCCAGCCATGCGCCAATGGTTGAATTTCAGACACTTGAGGCAATCCGACCATAGGGGCATAAGTAACCCACAACCGCTCGACTTCCTCCGTATACTGGGAGGAAAGCCAATCAAGCTCACCGAGGCCCACTCTTTGGAAAGGTAAGAACCCCGCCGCGCCCAACAGCACGCTCTCGAAGAGGGTGGCCCGCTCTGTTTCATCTTTGCTCAAAGGGAGGGTAAGAAGCTGGCTAAGTGGAAGGGTCGATGCCAGATCGCGCATTGGCTCACGATTGGACGAATAGCCGAGCGCATCCATCAACCCGCGATAGAAGACCTCGTCAGGCGAGCCGTATGCCTCAAGGTCGGCCTCCATCAAGGCCGCTTTAGAGAGCAGGCGCGCATCACCGGCACGGTCGATCTCTTCCAGCAACTGCTCGATGGGCCAGTCCTGGGTGCGCTGCCAGCAAGGTTCTTCTGAGAGAGTGCCCAGGTTCGGGACCAGAGGCTCGACCTTCTCCAGTAGCTCGTCGGAGGGCATAGTAATATAGTCGGCCAACACAAGGGTCGGAACCTGCACTCCATCCGCGCGGGTGATTGGGCGCACAGCCTGGGGCCAGAGAACGACGTGGAGCACAACACTATTGTACTTTGGGTCGGTGTCGTGCCCGTGGGCCCACCAATCGGCGCATTTCAGGTGCATCTCCACCGAGCCTGTGACCAGTTTCCCTGCTTCTCCAAGCGAGAGCATAGCCCCCTCGAAGTCAGGCCCACTCCCTGCCGTCCATCTTCCCCGGTAGACGACCGCCACCGAGTTCCCCTCGCAGTCCCACATCGGCCCCCTCAATGGTGACTGCTCGTTCCAGACGGCAGCGAGTATGGCTTCGTTTATCTCCCTGGTGGGTGAGAGTGTATCGTCTGAGCGTTGGGGGATGCACATATTGTTCCTATCTACTGCTGGTCAAGTCTTAACTTTGCCGTCGTCCGCACAGCTTCATCCTCATACTCGTCATTTGATAATGCCACCAGCCGTTGACGAACACCAGGCATGTCCAGTGGTACGCCTTCGCTGCCAACCATACGCGTTTGTGCCTCGCAATCCCAGAGGCATTCAAAAGCATATGTTCGGGAAAAATAATCCGGAGCATTGGCCTTCATTGCTCTCGCCGCTTTAATTCGTATGTATGAGTACTCTGCTTCTATAAAGGCGGACTCCACTTCAGGCAGTTGACCTATGTCCTGGAATTTTGTGAGCACCTCAAGTATGTCACAAGCCCTATAGTCTGCGTGCCCTTCCTCTAATTGCAACGACTCCCCGAGTGCTACTTTCAGCCGAGGGATGTCATCGTGAGTTGCATGATCCTCCAATAGGCGCGCACCGATAATGTTCAGGTACCACTCAGGCGCGTCAAACCATTTGCGGGCCAGGTGGAGGATCTTACTACTGGGCAGTACGGACAATGTAGTATAAGCAATGTTTAAGACCCTCCCTTTGCGCTCGACCCCTGCTTCAAAGAAGCTCTTCATGTTGTTGAACACAACGTCATAGGCCAGGTGTTGCAAGTTTAATTGCGACAGGCCACGAAAAGCGAGTGCCCACTGGAATGGATTATCAAGAGATAGCCCATAAAGTAATGTTTCTCGATCAGATTGCTTCACTTTGCTTGCAATAACCTTTTGTGCCTTACTGTAGTTCTGTGAATTAACAGTTTCTAGTAAATTCTTGAGCGAAATCTCTCTATATTCGATGTTGGGAGCTTGCACCCCTCGCTTATCTGCCCAACTTCTATGTACCTCCTCAACTTCAGTAAGGAGGCGTGCAATACATGGATTTGTCTCGCGCCAATGCCCCCAGAGTTCTTGTGGGTTCAAACATCCATACCTTGTAGCGTCTTCCAAAGCTTCTCCTGTAGAAAACCTTGCACAAACTACGGCATCCAGACCTTCTACTGCTTTACCACCCGGTACCTGCGCCAGGCGGTGAACAGCATCATTCCATAGGTATCCATGTTCTACGTACCCTCGGAGTATATCTACTGCGCCACCATTTCCACGCTGTGCTAAGGTACCCAGTGATTCTACTGTCAATGCTGTATGCCAAACGAAATCATCAGTAATATCCTCATT
>JBDSDS010000327.1:0-3324 GCA_039920445.1 Chloroflexia bacterium | reverse complement strand
CCCTGGTATTTCGCCGGGCGAGAGGCCGAAACAGAAAGCAGCAGGCAGTAGGCAGAAAATAGAAGCTAATTATCATCAAGAAAGGACTACACTAATGAAACGGATCACTTCTCTACTGTTATATACTCTTACCTCTGCGCTGGCGCTGACCGCCTGCAGTACGGATATAGAAGGCAATAAAGTACGTATCGCCCTCGACTGGACGCCTAACACCAACAACACAGGCATCTACGTCGCCCAGCAGAACGGCTGGTACGCGCAGCAAGGCATCGATCTTCAAATCCTCCCCTATTCTGACGCCAATACGCCTGATACGCTGGTGGCGACAGGACAGGCCGAGTTTGGCGTCAGTTTCGAGGAGGCGGTAGTTACCGACCGGGTGAACAATCTGCCTGTCAAGTCGGTCGCTGCCGTGTTGCAGACCAACACCTCGGCCCTTGCCACACTCAAGGAGTCGGGTCTTGACCGCCCAGCCAAGTTAGAGGGCAAGCGCTACGCGGGTTTCGGCAGCGCCTACGAAGAGCCTGTGCTGACTACAGTGCTAAAGAACGACGGCGCGCCCACCGGCGCTTTCCGCAACGTCACCACCAACGTTTCGGGCTACCAGGCGCTCGTTTCCAGGCAGGCTGACTTCCTGTGGATATTCATGGGTGTGGAGGGCGTGCAGTCACAACTGGATAAGGTGGAGCTTGACACCTTCCTGTTGAAGGACCACGGCGTGCCCGATTACTATACCCCTGTCATTATAGCCAACGAGAAGTTCCTGGCAGACCACGCCGATGTTGCCAAACGCTTCCTCGCTGCTACCGCTCAAGGCTACGAATACGGCGTTACCAACCCCACCGAGGCCGCCGATCTCCTCTTCAAGGGTGCGCCCTCCGGCACCTTCGCCGACGCCACATTCCCCCGCGAGAGCCAGAAATACCTCGCCCCTTATTTCAAGGCCGACCAACCCCACTGGGGAACCCAGACGCTCGAAAAGTGGACAGACTTCCCACGTTTTATAGCGTCAACCGACCTGCTAAAGACCTCGGAAGGCAAAGTGGTCAAGCCTGAAGAGATAGACTACGCTTCGCTCTTTACGAATGACTACCTGCCGGTCCGATGAAGAAGGAAGCGTGAAACGTGATTACGGAACCGCCAAGACACCAAGAGCGCCAAGTTGTTTAGAGTTTTATGAAACGCAAAGACACAAAGAGAGCAGAGAACGCAAAGGTTTATGGGTTTTGTCGTCCGTCGTCTTTCGCCCTCACGTTTCACGTTTCAACCGTCTATGGCATAATAAAGCGGCAGCACGCTCAATTAGAGGCGTGAACTTACTATGACCGACAACAGGAGAGAATATGGCTCAGGAAAAGTACGACCTTGTGGTGATAGGCGCGGGTGCGGCGGGCAGCACGGCGGCATCGAAGGCTGCTGAGATGGGCGTTCGAGTGGCTATGGTCGAGAGCGACAAGCTCGGCGGCACCTGCCTCAACTACGGCTGCGACCCCACCAAAACCCTCCTCAGCATTGCCAAACACCTCTATGATGCGCGCCACGGTGAGCGTTATGGCCTGCGTATCCCGACCGCCGAAGCCGACTGGGTAGCCGTAAATGAGCGCGTGCAGCAGGTAATCGAGAAGATACGCGGCGGAACCCATGAAAAGGCATGGGCTGAAACGCAGAGTAAAGGAATAGACCTATTCGCGGGTGCGGCGAGCTTCATCTCCCCACACGAGCTTTCCGTTTCAGGGCAGACTATCCACGCCGAGCGCGTAATCATCGCCACGGGGGTTGAAGCGCGAGTGCTCGACATAGAGGGGTTGGAGGCAATCGGCTACATCACCAACCACAAGGCTGTAGCGCTGCCGGAACTGCCAAAGCGGCTCGCGATAGTGGGCGCAGGGCCGATAGGCATAGAGTTTGCCCAGATGTTCAACCGCTTCGGAGTAGAAGTGGTGGTACTCCAACGTGGGCCTACTCTGCTGCCGAGCGAAGATACCGAGCTAGCCGGAATACTTTGCCATTTGCTTTCCACTGAGGGCATACAGATGGAGACCAACGCCGATCTTTACTGTGTACCTGCCCCAGGAGACCGCAAACGCCTGATTATACAGCGTGAAGGACGTGACCAAGAGTTTGTGGTGGATGAAATCCTGGTGGCGATCGGACGCCGTCCGAAAATCAGCAATCTCAACCTGGAGGCCGCCGAGGTCAAGACGGAGAAGGACAAGCTCGTTTTGGATGATACCCTTCGTACAACAGTACCTCATATCTGGGCAGCAGGTGACGTGACAGGCGGTCACCAGTTCACCCATATAGCCGCCGAGCAAGGCGAGTTCGTCGTGCAGAACGCCTTTGCGTCAAAACCCAAACCGTTCGATGTCCCCGTTGTGCCCTGGGTAACATTCACAAGCCCTGAGCTTGCCCACGTCGGCAAGACCGAAGATCAATTACGCAAAGAGGGGATACCTTGCCGCGTTGCCCGCATGCCCCTCGACAAGCTAGACCGCGCGATTGCCGAAGCAGAAACTGATGGACTGGTGAAGATGTTGGCGGGTGAAAAGGGCGAGATACTAGGCTGCCACATCCTTGCCCCACGCGCAGGTGACCTCCTTGCGCCCGTAGTGCTAGCCATGAATGCAGGACTGACGGTGGACATACTAGCGAAGACGATACTGCCCTATCCCACGATGGCTGAAGCCGTAAGGTGGGCGGCAGATATGCTCAAGAACGGCCAGGAGCCTGCGAAGTAATACTATTCTCTACTCCTAATTATGTAGGCAGCGAACTCACTCCCCTTAGTCATTCTGAACGAAGTGAAGAATCAGTCTCCTCAGCACAGACTCCCATGAGTGATTCTTCACTTCGTTCAGAATAACAAATCATACTTCTCGCCTTACCTCTTCTCAGAATGACGAGAGGTAATCGCTATGCGAACCTACAATGTACTAGCGGGCAAAGCACTTACTCCTTGCTATCCAACCTATCCTTCAGCCATCCTGCGACGTCGGCCAGGCTCTCTGCTGATACGTGGTGGGCCATTGGGTATTCCCTGTATGTGAGGTCGACGGGCATCTTGGAGAGTATATCGCGAGTGTCACGACCATAGGTGATAGGGAGAACTTGATCGGCTGTGCCGTGCACCACGAATATAGGAAGCCCCCGAAGCTTTTCGGGCTGGGCAATCTTGGGCAGCACTTCCGGTAGGGTGCGTCCGCTCATCGCAACCACACCTGCAAGCTTTTCCGGCTCAGTCAACGTCAGGCTCATGCTCATAATCGCACCCTGGCTGAAGCCCATCAGGTAAACCCCCTCCGGGTCCAGCCCGTATGCCTGTAC
>JBDSDS010000326.1:0-5808 GCA_039920445.1 Chloroflexia bacterium | reverse complement strand
CTGCCGGTAATTGTGTCCGCAATCTTATGACCAAGTTCCTCTGCGGAGCCATGAGGAGCATCGTGCGCTTCTTCATGCGAACCATGCCCACCTACGGCGGTGGCGATGTAGACCAATGTCAGTATTGAGAATATGAGCGCCTGAATTAGCCCGAATAGAAGCTCAAGCCCCAGGAAGATAAACGTGCCGAACCCCAGAAAGACCCCACCTAGTAGCGCATACATCACCGTGACCAGCACTTCGCCCCCGAAGATGTTTCCGAAAAGACGGAAGCTGAGGGATATAACACGGGAGATCTCACCCATGATATGAATTGGCGCGAGCAAAATCGGGGTTGTAAGCTCTTTGATATAGCCGCCCAAACCGTGCGAAGCGATACCCGCTATCTGCACGATCCCAATCGCCAGTAATGCCATAGCAACAGTGGTGTTGAGGTCCGCGTTTGGTGCGCGTAAATAAGGTATAAAAACGCGCTCTTTGCCGTCAACAGGCTTACACTCTACCTTGGGAAGTCCGCCCGATTTTTCTTCCTGTAGCGCAGGCGCTGCCATTCCAACGGTGGAGACCTGGGCGTGCTCTGCGGCTGCCCCATGCTCCTCCCCACAAAAGCCGATGGTGCCAACCCCAGGCAAAAGCCCAGAGTAATTAGCAACCAAGATGAAGATAAAGAGGGTAGCAATCAAGGGGAATATGCGCCGGCCTACGCGCTTTCCTGCCGTCCCCTCAGTGATGCCAAGAAGCAGTTCGACAATAGCTTCTGCGAAGTTCTGCGCGCCCTTCGGACGAAGGCTCATACGCCGGGTCGCAAGCGCAAAAAAGATTGTGATCGCGGCAATAACGATCAGCGTATAAAGCATAGAGTTCGTAAATATGAACTCACCGAGCGGTGTAGGGACCGTGAACAGAGGCTCGGCCTTTATGCTGATAGGGGGAAGTTTTGTACCAAAATCTACGTCCATAGATTATCAGTCTTCTCCGTTGAAGGTAAGGCTAATACAACCACCGGGCTTCCAATGGGCAGACGGCACCTTATGGTTTTTATCGTCCATTGTGCCTCTGCTTCTTAGCACGATTCGTACCCGCACTGTCATTGCCCTTTTCGACCTTATATGGCACGTCCGGCGCCTGCCCACCAGCTTTGCGAGAAAGGCCTGTTGATAATTTGTAAAGCGCTCCCGCCGCAGCGAGCACACCTAGCAAAATACCTAAAAATAAAAGCCACGGCGTGGTGTCCAGCCTGTTATCGAGCCACGCACCACCACCGATGAAGGCCACCATCGGACACGCGATTGCGAACCCCAGTTGCCCTATCAGAGCAAGTGCCTGCGCCATACTGTTGTCGCGCATATCGTTGCTTTCTCCCTGCCTTCACGAGTTCCCGTTCAGTCCGCAGGTTAAGGCCGTCCATGGGCAGAACGCGGAATTATATCACGCGTCCAGGCAAGAATCAAGCGGGCGCCGTCCCGGTGTCCGCTCTGCGTTGCTCCGCGATAACGTAAGAATAAGTCACGCTCGGCAGTCAATTCAATAGAATTATAACAGCCCCAAAATAGATTGTCAAGTTTTTCACAAACTTTTTCAGGGGGGTTGTCTAGAAGCAAGAAAGGGCGCATTTGCAGCGCCCTCCTTACCTTGCTATATATGTCTTAGGGAGACGTCGTCGAGGTAGGCGAACCAACCGTTGCAGATGAGAAAGTAGCGGCAGGGTCGCCGGGTGTAGTGGTAACTCTAATCGTGGGCGTAGTGGCCCCTGCGGGTGTTGTTTGCGGTGTAGTTAGGAGAGTAGAGGTCACAGAACCGCTTACGGGAACCGTGCCCGGTACGGCTGTCGGCGGAATGATTGCAGGCTGGGTTGGAATAGCGGCTGTAGGCGTCGGCCTGGGCACTATATTTGCGGCATCCTTGGCTTTCTTGAACCAATCATCAAATGCCTTGGTCTTCAGCGTCTCTCTTTGGCTTTCTTCAAGCGGACGACTTGGATCGCGCTCGAGCACCTTGATGATGTGCCACCCGAATTCCGATTTTACCGGTTGGCTGTACTTGCCTACCTGCACAGGCCATGCGCCTGCAACAAACTCCTCAACAAGACCAGAGCCTTCCCTGGGGAACCAGCCGAGGTTGCCGCCATTCGGAGGCTGACCGTTTTGCTCGTTTCTGATCTGCTCGGACGACTGGGTATTGGCAAGTAGCGTGAAATCCTCTCCCTTGTCGAGACGCGCAATCAGTGTCTTGGCCCCTTCCTCGGTGTCGGTTAGGATATGCTGAGCGTTGATCTGTTCAACTCCACTGATTACAGAAGTCGCAGTGAGTTTATCGATCACCTGCTCGCGCCGGACGCGTGGGTCCATGATCAGATTCAGGTAATCGTCCTCAGATAGATCAGGACATCCGGCCCCACATAAGTTGTCGTTAGGCTGTGGAGCTGTAGATTTGTCAATCGAGGAGGTATACCGCGTATAGCTTGCCTCAGCCGTCTGTTGGGCGCCTGCTACGGGTGGGAGCGTAAGCGTGATTGTTGGAGTAGTGGTGGGTGAGCCGGCAGTCGGGGAAGAAGTCGCAGTCGGTGTAAGCACCACCGTACCTATGATAGTCGGGGTCAAATCGACTGTAGGAGCAGGCGTCGCAGGCGGAGTCGGCTCAGGTATAAAGTCTTTGATCGCCGCCGCCCTTAGCTCTTCTCGCGTCGGGTTTAACTGAAAGTCAGTACGCGATTGCTGACGAAGTACTTCAGCATCGACTAACGTTCCAACAATCTCAGGATCGAGAGTGGTTTCTTCGTCGACGTTGCGAAGCTGTAATTGTAGCGCCTCCATCGAACCTGTGCCGCCCACCTGGCCGCCAAATTGCTCCTGGATGGCCTGGTTCTGCATATTCTGGAAGATGCTCCAGCGGCGCAGCTTATTGTAGGTCGCCCTCTTTATAGACTGATCATTGACGCGCGCTACTTCCTCGTTGGGGCGCAACACGAACGTGCTGAGGGCCGCCAGACCGAGTAGAAGCACCATAAGGGTTCCCAGACCGATGCCTGCCGTGTAAAGGTTCCTTATACGCTTCTGTTCCTGATGGTGACGCGAAAGCTGGCCACGTGTCATCGGCGCTGGAGATGTAGATTCGAGTTTCTTCTTCTTTGCCATGATCGGGACGCGTGAAAAGTACTGCCTGCCTCGACACTCTATTCGCGGGGCAGAGCAGACCTGGTCACACTATGACTCCTTCTAGCGAAAGTGGGGGCCAATATAAGGAAGCAGCGCCATATGACGCGCACGCTTCAATGCTACGCTCAAGGCGCGCTGGTGACGAGCGCAGGTGCCGGTCTTTCGGCGCGGCTCAATCTTGGCACGCTCTGACAGGTACTTACGGAGGCGCGCCACGTCCTTGTAATCTACATACTCAACTTTGTCTACGCAAAAGCCGCAGACGCGCCGCCGTGGCACGAAGCGATCTCCACGGCCGCGCGGCCGGCCTCCCGGCCCACCACGAGCGCCCCCAGGGCCGCCACCACTGCCACCAGGGCGGAAGCCACCACCACCGCCGCCACCGCCTGGGCCGCGATAGCCTCCCCCGCCACCGCCTCCGGGTCGAGGTCCCATGCCGCCACCGCCTGGGCCGCGATAACCGCCGCCTCCGCCGGGAGCTTGTTGTCCCCCTGGCTGGCCCCCGCCCCCATCACCCGGCACACCAATAGGCTGCGCGGGAGGTTGAGCAGAGGAGTCAGCAGGAATAGCGGGCTGATCTACCTGATTGTTTACGTTTTCTGTCTGGTCTGCCATTTACCCTTCCTTCTTTAAATATGTTACAGCTTGGTAGTTGCGAACTAGAACGGAATGTCGTCAGCGTCCATGTCTGATTCATCATCAATATTGCTTGGACCTGCAGAGCCACCGCCCGACCCGGAGCGAGACGGCGCTGCTTGCCTATCTTGCCTATCTTCGCCGTAGCCACCTGAGGAGCCACCCTGCTGGCGGCTGTCGAGAATCACCATCTCATTAGCTACTACCTCAACCGACTGGCGTGTCTGGCCGTCCTGGGCCTGATATTCACGCGTCTGAAGCCTTCCCTCGATGTAAACTTTGCTCCCTTTGCGAAGGTACTCATTGCAGGTCTCAGCAAGTTTCTCCCAAGCCACGACACGGAACCACTCGGTTTCGTCCTTCATCTGGCCGTCCGCATCCCGACGCGTCCGGCTGACTGCCACCGAGAACGTGGTAACAGGCTTGCCCTGCTGGGTATATTTCATTTCGGGGTCTTTGCCCAGGTTGCCGATGATCATTACCTTATTCAGTCCACGCGCCATGTTTGGCCTCCACTTTCTTCACCTAAGCTCTCAAAACTCAAGTCGCCAAATCGCCGGTAGCGCTAAGCGACCGGCAGGATAATCATGTGACGAATCACATCTTCCGTAATGCGAAGCTGCTCTTCAAGGGCTTTTATCTGCTCCGGTTCGAGCTTGATCTTCGCTACCATATAGTAGCCGTCTTCGTGTTTCTGGATCGGATAAGCGAGCCGTCGCTTGCCCCAGGGGTTTTTATCGCCTACCTCGCCGCCGAGATTGCTGATGAGGGTATCAACGTTCCCGGTCGCCGCGTCAATCTGATCGTCACCGACTGTAGGCCTGATTATGTACATCAGTTCATAGTCACGCAAAGCCATATCACACACCTCCTTTCCATGGGATTGCTACGCGCTTTCGAGCCGGGAGGTGTGAGCGCCCGTCTCCGTCGCATAGCAGAAAGGTAAAAACCGCGGGCCAGGTTTACCAATCTAACGCATCATTATCTACCCGCACTATCACGCATTATACCATACCGCTTCCGCTTTGACAAAATAGCTACGGGGTGATTCCAGAAAACGATTGATGGGGACTGCCAGTGAAGTTCATGAGTGCAGATCAAGTACAGCCACCGTCTCAATATGATATGTCTGGGGAAACATATCAATGACACGTGCGGAGCTTAAAGAATAATCCCCTGAGAGCAGCTTGATATCGCGTGCCAGTGTACTGGGGTCGCATGAGACGTAGACGATACGCGGCGTGCGCTTCTTGGCAATTGCCGCCAGAAGTGTAGGATTGCAGCCAGCGCGTGGTGGGTCAAGCACCACAGCATCAGGGCGCTGATCATCTTTCAAGGTAGTGAAGAGGTTTTCGGCGCGCCCCTGGAGTACTTCAAGGTTAGTTATATTGTACGCACGGGCCGTCCAGCGCGCCCCTGTGACCGCCGCTGTCTCTGTCTCAAATGCGATTACTTGAGCGGCGCGACCCGCCAACGGGATAGCGAAAGTGCCGACTCCCGCGTGCGCGTCCACAACCAGATTCAATCTCTCAGGCAAGGCTTGCATCACCTCATCTAGCATCAGGTTCGCGCCCTCCGTATTCACTTGGAAAAAGGCTTGCGGTGGGACCCAGTAGTTGGTGCTACCCAGCCTCTCAACCCACGATCCGAGGGGTGGAGCCTCGGTGCGAACAACCTCTCGTCGCACACCCCCTAGTAACGAGCCTGTCACCGCTTCAGCGTGGGCGTCCGCGACACCGGATGCAGCCGAGCGCGTCTCACCAAGCATATTTATAGTGCCATCTTCCATAATCTCAATTGCGGTGAGGGAAAGAGGAAACTCGCCCCTGCGAAGCGCACTCAGTGCCCGACGCACTTCCCGGCGAGACAATAGAAGCATCGGTCCCGCATCTCGCTCGATGTCTGTCACCGGACCATTTTCAGGCCGGGTGACACGCGCAGGTCGCCGCTTGCCGCCACGCCTATCGGGCCGTCCCGCAACTGCTCGTGCGGCAGAGCGACTATAGAAGATTGCAAC
>JBDSDS010000325.1:0-3663 GCA_039920445.1 Chloroflexia bacterium | reverse complement strand
TTTTGCTTTCCCCTACTTTTAGGTCTATAAGCGTGATGTTACCTGCTCGCAGGTAGACGCGCTCAAGCTCCTTTATCGGCACCTGAATACTCTCCGAGTCGATATTGGGGCCGTAGACGACGGCGGGAACGAGGTCTTGCCTCCGAAGCTGCTTGCTCTGTTTGCCTATCACTGTGCGAGGCTCAACCGTCAACTCATACGTTTTGTGTTCGTTTGCCATTACTTGTAAAGTCCTCCAAACCTAGTCTTTATATTGTATTCTTGTCGATCAGCGACGCTTGGGTCTCTGGGTCGAATACGTGCATCTTATCCATGTTGAATGCGGAGTCAAATGACTGCCCTGGTGTAACTTCTGTGCGAGCGTCCACCCGAGAGATAAATGAGTGCTGCCCAACCAATATGTAGAGGTTGATCTCGCTGCCCATCGGCTCTACAACGTCAACCTGGGTGCGTATGGGTACGAAATCCTGGGGATCGTCGTCCTCGTCCGCCATGCTGTGCGCGTAGCGCGCATCGTGGATGTCCTGGGGACGCAGCCCGACCATCACATCCTTGTCCACGTAAGGCTCGATATTCTTGCGAAAACGCGTGGGCACCCTCAATTTGATTTCGCCGTCGGCGCCGGTGCTGGTAGCAGTCAGATAAAGTTCCTCTGCCTGCCTTACCACGCGCATCGTATTGATGTTCATAGGCGGCGTCCCGATAAAACCGGCCACGAACATGTTCACAGGGTTATTGAAGATGTTTTTGGGGGTGTCAACCTGTTGCAGTAGGCCGTCCTTCATAACCGCTATTCGGTCGCCCATCGTCATGGCTTCCACCTGATCGTGGGTCACGTAAACGGTGGTCGTCTGAAGCCGCTGGTGCAGCTTGTTGATCTCTGCGCGAGTTTGTACGCGCATTTTGGCGTCGAGGTTCGACAACGGCTCGTCCATCAAGAAGACTTGCGGCTCGCGGACAATTGCCCTGCCCAAAGCAACACGCTGGCGCTGGCCGCCGGAAAGCTGCCTCGGCTTTCTTGCCAGGAGATGCTTGATACCGAGGCTATCAGCAACAGCCTCGACGCGGGTCTTGATCTGGTCGGACGGCATGCGGCGCAGCTTAAGAGCAAAGCCCATGTTGTCGAACACGTTCATATGCGGGTAAAGGGCGTAGTTCTGGAAGACCATCGCTATATCGCGGTCTTTGGGCGCAACGTTGTTTACCACACGCTCCCCAATAGAGATAGTGCCCTGTGAGATCTCCTCAAGCCCAGCGATCATCCTGAGCGCGGTTGACTTGCCGCAACCCGACGGGCCGACGAGCACCATAAACTCTTTGTCCTTGACTTCAAGGCTGAGGTCACTCACGGCCTGAACGTTACCGTACATCTTTACGACGTTGTTAAATTGTACGTTCGCCACTTCTCTCCTCCTGTACCCCTTTGGGAATTACGAATTACGAATTACAAATTACGAATATTCCCTAATCCCTTATCCTAGTCATCCGATAAGGAGTCCTTTAGAACCTCAAGGTTCTCCAACGCCATGCCTGTTCCCAATGCGACGCAGGCCAGTGGGTTATCCGCGACGAAACAGGGTATGCCCGTGACCTGGGTCAGCAACTCATCGATATGCTTTACGAGAGCGCCTCCACCGGTCATCACCATGCCGCGATCAATTATATCTGATGCCAGCTCAGGAGGTGTGCGCTCCAGTACTTTGCGAACCGCGCCTACAATCTGTTCCAGCGGTTCCGTAATCGCCTCGACTACCTCGTTCGTGCGTACCTCAATCGTTCTGGGTAGGCCGGCCACTTGGTCGCGTCCCCGTACTTCCATCGTCAACTCTTCAGCCGGATCGAGCGGTAGCGCGCTGCCGATGCGTATCTTTAGCTCCTCGGCGGTGCGGTCACCTATCAGGAGATTATACTTGCGTTTTATGTAAGATACAATAGCCTGGTCAAACTTATCCCCACCAACTCGAATGGAAGCCTTCTCTACGATGCCATTGAGCGCGATCACCGCAATCTCCGTCGTGCCCCCACCTATATCTACCACCATACTTCCCGTAGGAGAATCGACAGGTATGCGCGCACCGATTGCAGCGGCAAGAGGCTCACCAATCAGGAATACTTCCTGTGCGCCTGCCTGCATTGCCGCATCACGCACTGCACGACGCTCGACGCTTGTGACACCGGCGGGTATGCAGATCATCACTTTCGGCTTGAACATGCTAAACCGTCCAACTGCGCGGGCAATAAACGCTTTCAGCATCGCCTCAGTCACAAGATAGTCCGATATAACGCCATTCTGTAGGGGCCGTACTACCTCGACCGTGTCGGGTGTCCGGCCCAGCATGTCGTATGCTGCTCTACCAACCGCCTTCACACGTCCATCCTTAGTCGAAATTGCCACTACCGATGGTTCGTTCAGTACGATTCCCTTTCCCTTGACGAACACCAGGACGTTGGCTGTCCCCAGGTCTATCCCTATCGAGCGAGAGAACAATTAACCCTCCTCGGGTCTATTACGTCGCCTACGCTGTCCAACTCGCAGCCTGAGAGCCGCCAACCGCATTGCCGCCTGTGCCATTTCGAGGTCAGCCTGGCCCGCGTCTTTATTGGTGAGAGCATCCTGGGCGCGCAGGCGGGCCTGCTCGGCGGCGGCAACATCGATCTCTTCCGAACGCTCGGCGGTATCGGCAAGAATCGTCACCTTGTCGTCCAGTACTTCCATGAAGCCACCAGCGACTACGATGCTCTGCTCATCAGCGCCTTTCTTGACCCGCAGCTCGCCAATCTGTAGGACCGCGATCAGGGGCGCGTGGTTCGGCAGTATGCCAACCTCACCATCTACTGACGGCGCGACCACCATATCTATGTTCTCGTCCGCAAGCACGAGCCGCTCTGCTGTTACGATTTCTAATTTAAGTGGCATACGATGATCCTCGCTTTTTGATTACTGCACATTATATCAAACTAAGCCGGTTACGAGTAGCCGCTATACGCGGTGCGAGGCCACACCACGATGCAGCCTCGCTATATTATTTACAAATGTTGTTCGACTTGGCGTTGGCGGCGCAATAGTGTTGCTTATGCCTGCTCCTGCATGGTGCGCGCCTTTTCCTCCGCCTGCTCGATAGTGCCTACGAAGTAGAAGGCCTGCTCCGGGATGCTGTCGTGCTTGCCTTCCAGTATCTCCTTGAAGCCGCGCACTGTCTCGGCAATCGGAACATACACACCGGGAGTTCCAGTGAAAGCCTCTGCGGTATACATCGGCTGAGCCAGGAAGCGTTGTATCTTTCGAGCGCGAGAAACGGTCAATTTGTCCTCTTCGGAAAGCTCCTCGATCCCCAGAATGGCGATAATATCTTGCAGGTCCTTGAACCTCTGGAGTACGCGCTGGACGTTTCGCGCCACATCGTAGTGTTCCTGGCCGACGATTCGTGGGTCCAGGATACGGGAAGTCGAAGCGAGTGGATCGACGGCGGGGAAGAGGCCCTGTGATGCGAGAGCGCGCTCCAGGTTGATAGTAGCATCTAGATGGGCGAATGTCGTGGCTGGAGCAGGGTCGGTGTAGTCGTCCGCCGGAACGTAGATCGCCTGCACAGATGTAATCGAGCCGTTCTTGGTCGAGGTGATGCGCTCTTGAAGCTGGCCCATCTCGGTGGCAAGCGTCGGCTG
>JBDSDS010000324.1:0-5198 GCA_039920445.1 Chloroflexia bacterium | reverse complement strand
GATAGATTTAGCGTTTAGCTCGAGCCAGACGGAGTCGTAGTGCCCCGCTTTGACCTGGCTCTCTACTCGAAAGGAGACATACCAGAGTACCACATTGACTAATATCAGCCAGATCCAGAAGAAAAGTGTGAGATCAGGATAGGAGGGCCAGGCGTAGGCCATAACGATAGTAATAAGCAATAGGGGAATAAGGAGGAGAACATAACGCTCCCACCACTCGCGGATATAGCCATTGATTTTAGTGACATGGCCGCTGTTGAGTATGTTTGCTTCTGTCTGAAGAGGGATCACTATGCGCCTCTATCTGTGCCTAGAAAAATGCGACTTAACCCATTGTGTACGAATTATACTTATCTACTATGGACGTAACAAGGCCTTTTGTTATTTTACCACTACCCGAGTCTCGTCGCGGACGGTGTTGCAGCAATTATTGAGACATGTGACGCTATTTATATTATCCTTTCGGGTAATCTTTTCCCATTAAAGTGTACAACCCATTGACTAGCACATGTGTTCTATGATATGTGTGTATAGACGCATAAAAAAGCTACTGATATACGAAAAAAGCGCAGGGCAGCAAGGACCTTAATTTGGGGTTTGTGCATCTACATTGCCGGTCGGCATATTCCATGCTTGAGGGCACCATGCTGCCTCAAGACTTAGTAGGCGCAGCTAAAAAAGAGAAAATGAGCGCCATAGCCATAACCGACCGCAACAACATGTATGGCGCGATCCACTTCTACGGGCACGCACAGAAGGCGGGTATAAAGCCTATCCTCGGCATGGAGGTGGACCTGAGCGAGTGGGGCGGTGCGAAGCAGTCGAGCCTAGTGCTGCTTGCGAGGAATATGGACGGCTACCGCAACTTGTGCCACCTCGCAAGCGTACTACGCCTCAATGCCGACCCTGAAACATTTCCACCTTCCGGGTACGAAGAAGACGAAGAGCCGATAGCTAGCTGGGATACAGGTGTGTGGGGCGTGCCGGTGTTCGGCTTCACAGGTAAAGGCGTCGGACCTGACACTGCTCCACATCGACCACCTCGAACAACCGGCACCGTCAAAGACCCCAAGCTACCCCGTGAGATGCTCCTTTCGGGTCGCCATGCACGAGGCTTAGTAGCGTTGTCTGGTGGTGAGCGAGGGTTGGTCAACCTGCTCGTGATGCAAGGGAAGATGCAAATGGCAGCGAGGGCTGCGGGCATGCTCCTCTCGGCGTTTGGCGAAGGTAATTTTTTTATCGAGCTTACTGCTTGCTCCGAGCGGGAGAGGAAATCTATCCCATCCCTCGTCACCATGGCGAGCGATCTGGGCATACCAGTAGTCGCCAGTGGAGATGTGCTCTACCTGAAGTCCGAAGAGAAGACTGCGGCTGCCCTAGCACGTGTGCGAAGCGGTGAGTTACATTCAGATCACGACCAGTTGATCCCTACTGCTGTGCCCTGCCCTCCACAAGAAGGACGACACTTCAGATCTGCTGAGGAGATGGAAGAGCTATTCGGCGCATATCCCCAGGCCATTGCCAACGCCCGCTTTATCGCTGACCAGTGTAATGTCGAACTGCCGCTCCACAAGCCGCAATTCCCTTTGGTGGAGATGGAGCCGGATGAAAGCCCATTCTCCAAGCTGTGGAAGCTTTGCTTTGAGGGTGCGACACGATTTTACAGCCCGCTCACCGAGGCCGTTATCGCTCGCCTCAAATACGAATTAGAAGTAATTGAGACCCTGGAGTTCTGCACGTACTTCTTGGTGGTATACGACATTGTACGATTTGCCCATGAGCGTGACATCCCTCTCATGGCGAGGGGGTCGGCTGCCAATAGCATCGTGGCTTACGTGCTTGGTATCACGCAGGTTGACCCCCTCCACCATAATCTGTTGTTCGAGAGGTTTTTGAATACCTCACGAGCCGAGTTTGAACTGCCCGACATAGACCTCGATATCTGCTGGCGCAGGCGCGATGAGGTACTGCACTACGTCTACGAGCGGTACGGGCGGGACCACGTAGCCACCGTCGGTACGCATATCACCTTCAGGATGCGCTCGGCCTGGCGCGAGATGGCGAAAGCCCACGGGATTGATCCCCAGCGGATAAAGCGCGTTGCTGAGCGACTGCCGCATTTGCTATCCGAGGGAGAGCTACTAGATGATAATTACGAACAAGGAAGCTTTATTAGGTCGAGTACGAATTACGAATCAGGAGATGCAGGTGGAATGGAAAGTCCCAAGCTGCGAGATGAAGTAGAGAAGGAAGCATACAGACTGGCCCAACAGGTCGAAGGGTTGCCGAGGTATATGGGGATGCACTGCGCGGGCATCGTGATAACCCCTGAACCGGTTGCCAATCTTGTACCTCTGCAAAGGGCATCACGCGACCCATCAATGGCGATCACCCAGTACGACAAGGACGCGCTGGAAGCTATGGGTCTGGTGAAGATAGATCTACTGGGCAGCCGTGCCCTCACCACCCTTGTAGATACTCTACAAGCTTCAGGACTGGCAAGGGGAACAGGCGACGTATACAGCGCGCTTGAGCAGATACCATTTGACGATCAAGCAACATACGAGATGATGGCAGAGGGAGACACGCTCGGCTGCTTCCAGTTGGAAAGTCCAGGAATGAGGGGTCTACTCAAGTGGCTGCGACCGCACAACATGGACGACATCGCTGCTGCCATATCCCTCTTCAGACCCGGACCCCTAGAAGGTGGATTTCTGGAAGCCTTCATGCGAAGGCACTTGAAGCAAGATGAGGTCGTATACCACCATCCATCTATGGAGCCTATCCTCAAGAGCACATTCGGGGTGATACTCTACCAGGAGCAGTTTTTGCAACTGGCACACGGATTGGCGGGGCTGGGGTTGGGTGAGGCTGAAAAGCTGCGCAAAGACCTCGGCAAGGCTCGAACACCTGAGGAGCGAGTCAGGCTCGGGAGCTGGTTTGTGGCAGGTGCTATCGAGAAGGGGATAGACCAGTTACAGGCAGAGAAAGTGTGGGAAATAATCGCTGGCTACACAGGGTTTGGGTTCTGCAAGGCCCACGCCTGCTCGTATGCGCTCACCGCCTACCGCTCAGCCTACATGAAGGCGCATTACCCGGCAGAGTACGTAGCATCGCTCCTCAACAACGATGGTGGGTTCTACGGGCCTCATCCGATGGTCTATGTTGAGGACGCGCGCAGGCTAGGGATAAAAGTGCTACCTCCGCATATAAATCATAGTAACACGCTTTGTGAGGCGCCAAACGGCGAGAAGTCTATTCGCTTCGGTCTCCAGTTCATCAAAGGCTTGAAGGAGAAGACTATAGCAGTCCTCCTTCAAGAGAGGCAAGCACGAGGCCTTTTCCACTCACTTCCCGATCTTGTATGTCGCGTCGAGATGAGCAAGCAAGAATTGACGGCGCTGGTGAAAGCAGGGGCATGTGATGAGTTAGTGGCTTTAGCAGGACTGGCAGAAAGGAATAGTGGAAATAGTAAGCCAGAGCCTCTCGGATTGAACCGCAAGCAGATGTTGTGGTTGGTACCTCTGTTGTTAACGGCCAAACCCAATTCAAAACTAATGGCTGGTAGCTCAAAACTTGACATGTCGGTAATGCAGGTGCTGATGTCCGACTTCCTACATCATAAAGGCAACGGATATGGGAACGGGCACGGGCATGGTGGGGTGAATATACTCGGTAGTAGTGAAGGAATGCGGATAGATATACCTCTGTTGGAGGAATACACACCTGCGGAGAGGTTGCGACTGGAGCAGAACGCTATAGGATTTGCCCTGAGCCGCAACGAGATGGACCTATACCACGAACTATTGGACGAGCTAGGCGTGGTCCCATCCAGAGAATTATCTCACAACGCCGGACGTGAAGTAACCGTTGGAGGGGTAATCGTGGCAGGGCGTAAGCACATGGCTAACACCGGTGAATACATGCTATTTCTGACGCTTCAGGATGCTTTCGGGCTAATTGAGGTAGTGATATTCGCTGATGCCTATAAGAAATGCACCCAAACGCTTACCAACGGCGGCTTGGGGCCATACCTGATAAAAGGGCAGGTGCAGGTGAACGGCAAAGGGAAGGGCATAGGAGTGCAGCCCCCCTCAAACCTGAGGCCAGCAGATAATGTATCCCTTAAGATGCATCCGGTGGTGATAGCTGGGGAGGTAAGAACGTTCGACAAGGGTAATGGTCGCGCCTTCCCTCCTTCCACAATCGCCATATCCTCAGCCGTCAGGCCATACAGCCTGTAGACTAACTTTGTCTATCTGGCGCCGATGGCGTTCGGCCCAGGCTGTCACGTATGCGCACGGCCAGCTTTTCGGCTTGTAGCTATAGTTCCTTATAACAGGTCTGCACCAGGAACATCAACCTGTATGGATTCAATGCGGTCTGGATTACTTGACGATGACCCAGGTTTCGTTGCGGGCGATTTCGCGGTTGGCCTCAGCCGTTGGGTTGGGCCAGGTCTTTGCAGCGCTGCTTTGCATAGACCCTCTTCATGTGAGGTTGGCTGCAATATGTCGGTAGCGTCTACTCCATTAGACCGATTTTGGCGGTGGGACCTTGACATGTAAGTAAATAGTTACATATAATGAGGTGTGGAGAACGAACATGTGTTTAAAGCAGTGGCGGATCACCACCGACGCAGGTTGCTCGATTGGGTGGCACGGGACGAGGGGCAGACGCTTACCGAGTTGTGCGCTTCGATGCCGATGAGCCGGATTGGGGTGATGAAGCACCTCGATGTTCTGGAGGAGGCGGGGCTGATTACGACCCGGAAGGTGGGGCGCGAGAGGTTGCATTACCTGAACCCTGAGCCGCTTCGGGAGATTGATTCGTGGCTGGGTGGGTACCGCCGACGCTGGGAGGAGCGCATGGATCGTTTGGAGGAGTTGATCAACCGTACTCAGGAAACTGAGCGGGCAAGTGAGAAAGCAAAGGAGAAGAAAGATGCCGAAGCGTAGTATAGTGGCCGAACCGAACCAACATTCAATAGTTGCTACTACTGTTTTTAATGCGCCGCGAGAACTGGTTTTCAAGGTGATGGCCGACCCTGAGACGATGCCGGAGTGGTGGGGGCCGCGCAATCTGACGACGACGGTCGATAAGATGGAAGTGTGGTCAGGTGGGAGTTGGCGTTTCGTTGTGTACGGTGAGAAGGGGAAGGAGTGGGCCTTCCATGGGGTTTATCATGCGATTGAGGC
>JBDSDS010000323.1:0-7224 GCA_039920445.1 Chloroflexia bacterium | reverse complement strand
CGCCTGCGCCCCCAGCTGTAAGCCCGATGGTACCGCCACCGGGCGCTACCGCAAACGTAACACCCATCCAACTAACTCCTACTACGTTACCTTCGGCGGTACCCTCAGTTGCAACCTCGCCTTCCACATCGCCTTCCACCATGACCTCTACTACAACAGCGCCAACTGTACTGCCGGACAACGGGCAAGCAGCCCAGGAGAACGCCATGGAACTGATTGCGGCGGCAGAGCGCGGTGATGTAGAAGCAGTGAAGCGCCTGCTCACACGGGGAGCGCCTGTAGAGGCACGCGATGAACGGGGTAGAACGCCTCTGATCGCCGCAGCCTACCCTAACCACTTAGACGTGGCGGATGTGCTGATTGAGGCGGGCGCTGATGTCAATGCAAAGGACGATACACAGCAAAGCGCCTACTTGATCTCCACATCCGAAGGGTACCTCGAGTTATTGAAGCGCACCTTGCAGGCGGGCGCGGATGTCCACAGCCTCGACAGCTACAACGGCACGGGTCTGATCAGGGCCGCGGACCGCGGGCACGTCGAGATCATCCGGGAGTTGTTGAAGACTGACATCAATGTCGATCACGTCAATCGCCTCGGTTGGACGGCATTGCTTGAGGCCATTATCCTGGGCGACGGTGGTCCACGCCACACCGAGGTTGTTCGCCTCCTTGTCGAGGCAGCCGCTGACGTGAACCTCGCCGACCAGGATGGAGTGACGCCGTTGGCTCATGCCCAACGGAAACGTCATGAAGAGATCATCACGATCTTGCAGAATGCCGGTGCGCGGTAGAGGTGCGAAACCCCGCTCGTAACTCGTAGCTTATACATTGAACGCCGGGGAGGTTACACTGATGGCTCAGTCAGTCCTACTCAGGAACGTTCGTCCTGAGGGCGGCCCAGTAACGGATCTGCTTATGCTCGACGGCATTATCGCCCAGGTTGAGACGAACCTTGTGCCCGCCACGCCTGAGATCGAGGTGATAGAAGGCAACGGCCATCTGCTGGTGCCGGGCTTCGTGGACGGTCATGCCCACATAGATAAGACGCTTTGGGGCCTGCCGTGGCACCCACACGAGGCGGGGCCACTCCTGGTAGACAAGATCGAAAACGAACGCCGCCTGCGCCGCGAGCTTCGGATATCACCCAGGGAGCAATCAGCGCGTGTCGTGCGCCAGGGGATCAGCAAGGGCACGACGCACATACGCACGCACGTTGACGTTGACACTGAAACCAAGCTGGCAGGTATCGAAGGTGTGCTCGCTACGCGTGCTGAGCTACGTGATGTCGTGGATATCCAGGTGGTTGCATTCCCGCAGAGTGGATTATTGGTGCGGCCCGGCACAGTGGAGTTGATGGGGACAGCGTTAGGGATGGGTGTTGAGGTGGTGGGCGGCCTCGACCCGGCAGGTATTGACCGCGACCCCGCCGGGCATCTCGATGCTATCTTTGGCATGGCCGACAGATACGGAGCCGAAGTAGACATTCACCTTCACGACCCCGGCGAATTAGGGGCGTTTCAGGTGGAACTGATTGCCGAGCGCACGCAGGCGCTTGGATTGAAGGGCCGCGTCGCAATAAGCCACGCCTTCTGTCTTGGGCAGGTGGAAGAGCCGCGCTTCGCGACGCTGGTGGAGCTACTGGTCGAGAACGATATCGCCATCATGACCCACGGACCGGGGAACAGGCAGTTCCCGCCAATTCTGCGCTTGCGAGAGGCCGGGGTGCGCCTCTTCTCCGGCAACGACGGCATCCGCGACACCTGGGGGCCATACGGCAACGCCGATATGTTGGAGCGCGCCTGGATCCTGGGGTACCGCAGTAACTTCCGCCGGGACGAGGAGGTCGAGGTGGCTCTACAGATGGTCACCTATGGCGGTGCTGACGTACTGGGTGCCAGGGACTACGGGTTGGGGGTGGGGTGCCGGGCTGACTGCGTTGTGCTCGATGGTGAGACACTTACGGAGGCAGTGATGAACCGGGCACCACGAACCTGCGTCTTCAAAGGGGGGCGTATTGTCGCAAAGGATGGGCGCTGCCTTGTTTGAGAGGTACAGCGTAAGAGCACAGGGCAGGATAGATAATGCTTATAGTATGCGCTATTCTGACGATCTGCGGGCGGCGACATGCGTGCCTGCAATATATGTGACCCTTTCGGAGTAGCACAAATATGAAGCGCCACCCCAGTCTACGCGACCTATCTGTTGATCACCACCACGGGCTGGTATATGCTCGCAGGTTGCTGAAAGCCGATGCTTTGAGAGCCGACGACCGTGCGGAGGTTGTAGGTCGAGAGCTAGTGGGCGACTTTCTACGCTTTTTCGCCGAACAAACCAACAGGCATTTCAGGGAGGAGGAAGAGGTGCTCCTGCCTGCGTTTGCGCGCTATGGCGACCCGACTCACCCATCGGTTGTGAGGATGCTCGTTGAGCACGTACATATCCGCCGACTCGTATCAGACCTGCAGCACCAGATGAGGCAAGGGCAGCTTTCCCTCGAAACGGTGCGCGATACAGGCACTCTCTTGCAGGCACACATACGCCTTGAAGAGAACGTCATCTTTCCTCTGATCGAGAAAACTCTGCCCGAAGAGGCGTTAGCTGACCTGGCCGACAACTTCGCGGAGTTTCCATCTTCGGCCTCTCCATCGCGCGGCACAGTCGCAGAGACATAATGCCTGGCCGAAGCTGTAAGTCTCGCCCTAGCCACTCAAGGGCCCTTCAAGGCTCAGGACGAGAAGCCTCGTACCGGGTTCTCTCTTCCGTTGCTGCTCGTAGGTCATGTTTCTCCGTATCAGGTCCTCTCTCTTAATGAAACCTTAGCACTATCTTGACGCAACCCTTACCCCATTCGGTTAGACTGGTACAGTAGGATACTTAGCTCGACTTTGTACAATTTCGCAGTTGCCTGAGCCATGCCGCCACGCCAGGCACTAGCACTTCTTCCACACTTATTCATACATCCCGTGAAAAGACGGATGTTTATAAAGTCCCAGGCGTGAGCGTGACGGTGTCGAGGTCCATGCACAACGTTAATTCAAGAATTGTACAAAGTCGAGCTCAGATGTCTTTTAGATAACTTTTTCTAATCCATAACTATTTTGCCCTGTATGTGACAGAATGATATCCAGTTGCGCCGTTGGGATAGGGGTCGGTCTTCTTGACGGCTTGCAGTTTGCCGTCGCCGTCGGTGGCGCGCACGTAGACGGTATACTTGCCTGCTGTGGTGGGGGTCCACTCGTAGCCCCAGACGACCCATGAAGTCCCACTCAGGGGTGGCTTGACATAGGCTTCTTTCCAGGTTTGACCGTTGTCGGTGCTGACTTCAACTTTGCTGATGCTGCGGTCGCCCGCGAACGCCACGCCCGATATGGTGGTCTTCTTGTTGACGGCGAGGTTGCCTGCGGTAGGGAGATCGATACGGCTCATGGTGTTGACGGGCGCGGGGTCGCTCCAGCCCTGCGACGGCTCCTGCCAGTAGCCCTTGAAGTCATAGTCTACAAGCTCTATTGACGTGATCCATTTGAGGTGCTTCATGCCATAGATGCCGGGCACCAGGAGTCTTGCCGGGAAGCCGTGTTGTGAGGTGAGGGGCGAGCCGTTCATCTCCCAGACAAGCACCACATCAGGGTCAAGCGCCTTCTTGAGCGTGATCGAGTCGGTGTAGCCATCAACTGCTGACATGGCTAGCTCAAGCGCGCTTTTCTTTGGTTTGGCTTTTTGGAGCAGGTCGGCCAGGCGCACGCCCTTCCATTCGGCGTTGCCGATTAGACCTCCGCCTATCGGGTTGCTGATGCACATCATGCCGGTGGTAACTTCGACGGCGGGCAAAGCGATAAGTTCGATGTAGGTTAGCGAATAGGGGTTGGCGACCGATCCCTTAATCTCCAGCTTCCAGTCCTTAGAGCCGGGAGAAGGGTCGAAGAAGTTCTTGGAGATGTGGTAAAAGCTCTCCGTGGGCGTGATCTCCTTCACCTTGATGACAGGGACGGCGGGCTTTACAGTGCTGGTTGGAGGCGGCTCCGTAGGAACCTGTGTGACGGGAGGCGGCTCCGTAGTGCTTGTGGGAGGAGCAGGCTCAACTGTTGTAGCGGCTGTGGTGTTGGTCGGTTCCGCGGTAGGCGGCTGGACGGTGTCGGTAGGCAGAGGTTCGGGTGTGGATGTCGGGTTAGCCTGGCTCACGTTAGCAGGTGTGGCTGTCTCTTCCACCTGGGCCGCGCCACCAGTGCCGTCATCGGCAACCGGCCTATCGACCGGGCTGGTGAACCCTCCCTGAAGCATCACCGTGCCGCCATACCAGAAGGCCGCGCCACCCACGAGCGACAATGCTGCCCCTCCGATAATACGAAGCACATGGCGGCGGTCGACAGCCTGCGCGGACGGATCTGGTAATACACCGCCACCTTCTACTCCAGGCACTACGGGTGGCAACAGGCTGTGCAGAGTGACGCCAAAGATAAGCGCAAGCGCCATCAGCCCGGCCCATAAAGGCAGAGGAGAGGCGGCTGTGATACCAAGAGGCTGGCTTGCGAATACATCCTGCTCGACAATAGGCAAGAAAACTGTGTTTAGCAATACGCCTATCAGCAGGCCATAAAGCACCCCGCCGATTGGGCTATTGAACAGGGCCGGACGCTCTCCGTTCGCGGGGTTAGGCCGGGCTAAGCGAGCATAAATCACGCCCAGTATAACGCCGAGCAAGATCGTCCCTTCGAGCATCAATGTGAACATGAGGGGACGGCCCGCATAGTAAAGCTTGTCGAGCGCATCGGAGAAAGCCTGCCCGCCAAGAAGCTTCACTAAGGGATTGAGCATCAATTCGGGGATAGAGGGGAATTGCAGCATGAAGCGCAACAAGCCCATGGCAACCAGCATCACAAGCGCCGCACCCGCGCCCGCGCCTATGCCTGAGATTATCCTATAAGGTCTGGGCCTCGAAACTGTCAGCGTAGCCATGCCTGTGCCCTCTTCCCATTCTCTGTCTGAAAGTTACTGGTTCTGATAATAGAATAATACCTGATTTTGTCTTTGTAAGGCATGTTGCGTGGTATCATGGGGCCGCAAAACCAGTATACTAAAGTAAGGTTACATAATTATTACGCAGATTTATAGATTATTGGTTGCGGTCGCGCTCTATGCGGCGGTCCAATTGATGATGAAAGGCTTGTATTTGCCCTATCGAATGTGTCAGGTAAATAGACCCACTCCCCATGATCATTCTGAACGTAGTGAAGAATGACAATATCCAGTTGGTAATCTAATCCCTAAAGCCAATGCACAGCCAGCAAGAAGTGAGAGTGTAAAAAGATGCTATTGGTGAACTTTTCCCAGGTAAGCAAAGATTTCTCTAGCAACCCGGTGTTCGACGAGATCGACCTCGAAATCCTGGAAGGGGAGCGGATTGGTCTGGTCGGGGAGAATGGCAGCGGCAAATCTACGCTGCTTGAGCTGGTGGCGGGCCTCGATACTCCGACCGAAGGCAATATCACACGGCGGCGCAACCTGATTATAGGGTATTTGCTCCAGGAGCCTGACCCGGCGCAGAGCGGCAAGAGCATCTACGAAGCAGTGGCCGAAGTCTCACCCGAAGTAGTGTCCATGTCATCGCGTCTGCGTGAGCTTGAGGCGCGCATGAGCGACCCTGCCGTGACCTCGGATGTCGATGAGATGGAGAAGGTGCTGGACGCTTACGGAAAGGCGCAGGAGCGGTTCGAGTCGCTTGGCGGCTATACGCTTGAGCACAAGGTGGAAGAAGTGCTTGGTGGCCTCGGCTTCCAACCCGAGCAATACGGGCAGAAGGTGGGTACGCTGAGCGGCGGTGAGAAAAAGCTCGTCAACCTCGCCCGCATCCTCCTCCAAACGCCCGACCTGCTGCTCCTCGATGAGCCGGACAACCACCTCGACCTGCAAGCGAAGGCATGGCTGGAGCGATTCATACGAGACTACCCCGGCACCGTGATGATAATCTCTCACGACAGCTTCCTGCTGGACCGGGTGGTGAAGAAGATATACCAGCTCGAAGACGGCAAGGTCGAGGTCTATGCGGGGAACTACAGCTTCTACGCCCGCGAGCGGCAGCAGCGCCTCCTCAAGCGGCACGAGTTATATAACCTTCAGCAAGACGAGATAAAACGTCTCGAAGTCGTGCATCGCAACCTTGTAAGTTGGGCGAAACAGAATCCCAAGTTCGCAGCACGCGCTGAAAGTATGAGAAAGCGGGTAGAACGCGCCAAACGTGAGGCAACCGAGCGTCCTGTGATGACTCGCGAGAAGATCAAGGTGAACTTCGACGCGGACAGGAGCGGCAAGAAGGCGCTCGAAGCGAAAGAGGTAAGCAAATCGATTGGGGAGCGTCTGCTTTTCGCGCCGTTCAATCTAACAATCCTGTATGGTGAGAGGATAGGCATTGTCGGCCCGAACGGCAGCGGTAAGACTACCCTTCTAAAGGTGCTGATGGAGGAGATAGCTTCCGACACCGGCTCGGTCAAGCTGGGCGCAAGCGTGGTGAGCGGATATTACGAACAAGAGCAGCAGAGCCTGCCTGCCCAAATGACTCTGCTTGATTACATACGCTCTCTCAAGCCTGTGACCGAGCAGCACGCTTTGGGCATCTTGCGCAGCCTGCTCTTCTCGTTCGATGACGCTTACAACAAGATCGGCAACCTGAGCGGTGGTGAGAAAAGCAGGTTGCAAATCGCCCGCCTGATGCTAACCGATGCTAACTTGCTCGTGCTCGACGAGCCGACAAACAACCTCGACATAGCCTCAATTGAGGTGTTAGAAGCTGCGCTGGGGCAGTTCGAGGGCACCATTGTTACCGTCTCACATGACCGTTACTTCCTTGATAAGATAGTCACCAAGACAGTAGCGATAGGGGAGAGTGGACGTATGGCCTCTTATGCGGGCAACTTCTCGTACTATCTGGAGAAAAGCGGCCAGTCTCTATGAAACGCATCTCAAAATAGTGCTAAGTATAAGGAGCGAGATAAAAGTGAGGACTGTCATTCTGAACGAAGTGAAGAATCAGTCCCCTTAGCACCTAATCCCCATAGTGATTCTTCACTTCGTTCAGAATGACAAATCTGACTCTTACCTGGTGCTCCATGCTTGATTCCAAATAAGATATGAGTTTTAACAAAATAGAAAGCCCCGGCAGATTGTGAAGTCTGCCGGGGCTTTTTCTCTTCGCCTTGTGGCGCTTTACCCTCGAAGCATCTGGAGCAGACG
>JBDSDS010000322.1:0-4303 GCA_039920445.1 Chloroflexia bacterium | reverse complement strand
CGCAGTAGGCCGGCCGGTGAGCAAAGTGATACTCGACAAGCAGGACAATGTAGTACTCAACCTGAGCGACATCATCACGCACGAGTCGGTGCAAAAGGCCCACGACGCGGGTATGCTCGATAGCCTGCTGGAGAACGCCTATAAGGGTGAAGTAAAGTTCAGCAAGGAAGAGATGCGCGCCCAGACCGAGGGTGAGGCGACCATCGAGAAGGCGCGCGGCGATGCTCCTGTTGTAGATGAGTTGGAGCAGAAGGTAGAGCAGGCCGAGCAAGAGCGCGAACAGGAAAAAGAACAAAAGCGCGAAGAGTCAGAGCAAAAGCGGGAGCAGAGGTCTGAGGAGCGTGATGCGCCTAAGACTGAGCGTGAGAAGAAAGAAGAGCAGGCCAAGCAAGAGAAGAAAGAGGTCGGCTCCGATAAGTCCTCCGATGGCAAGAAGCGTGATGATGCCGCTGCGGGCGCCTCGACTGAAAAGCACACTCAGGCTAATATTTCGGATAAGAAGTTCGAGTCGGGCGAGAAGCAATCGAAGTAATTCCATAGTGGGTCTGGTCTAACATGATCTAGTGGGAGGACCGGCAACGGTCCTCTCTTTTTTGCGCGGTGAGGGGGAAAGAAGATGAAGCCATTGAAGGGTGTGATTCTGGATGTTGACGGTACGCTGGTGGACAGCAACGATGCCCATACATCGGCATGGGTGGAGGCGTTGCAACGGGGTGGGTACACTGTTCCACGTGGGAAAGTGCGGCGGCTGATAGGGATGGGAGCTGATAATCTGCTGCCTGAGGCGATTACTGTCGAGAAGGAAAGCGACGAGGGTAAACGTCTGAGCGATGCGTGGAGCGAGATATTCAAGGAAGATTATCTCCACGGACTAAAGGCGTTTCCCAGTACAAGAGAGTTGCTTGAGAGGATGAGGAAGGACGGCCTCAAGCTGGTGGTCGCGTCTTCGGCAAAAGATGAGATGTTGGAGACTTTGCTCGATACAGCGGGGGCAACGGACTTGATAGAGGGCAAAACTTCGTCTGATGATGCCAAGAACTCTAAGCCGGAGCCTGATATTGTGAAAGCAGCGCTCGATAAGTTGGGCATGGGCGCGAACGAAGTGCTGATGCTGGGCGATACGCCATATGACATCGAGGCGGCAGGTAAGCTGGGGATAGGGGTGGTTGCGTTACGTTGTGGCGGGTTTACCGATGTTGATTTTGAATGTGCAGTGGCTATTTATGACGATCCTGAAGACTTGTTGGAGAATTATGATAAGTCACATCTGGCCCGAAAATAACTATTGTGGCTACCCATGCGGCTAGCCTTGCCCTGCTCGTTTGTCCGGGTGCTTGTTACTGTATGATTGTTTATACTTAAGCAAATAATTAGACGCTCACAGTAAGATTACATATAAGGGGCAATTGCAATGATGGATTTTGGCGGAGGCGGCTGGTGGTCGTACATCAGGCACGACCCGGCGCGGGACAAACCGACAGTCAGCCGTGCGCTGCTCAAGAGGGTGGCAGCGTACGCGCGGCCGTACAAGGGGCGTATCGCGTTCATGCTGGTGACTATCATCGGCATCTCGCTCCTCTCGATCATACCGCCACTCCTCTTTCGCAACCTGATTGACGTAATTATCCCGAACAAGGATATAGGATCGCTCAACTGGTTGGTGCTTGCAATGGTGGCGGTTCCGCTTTTCTCAGGGCTGCTGGGGGTGTTGCAACGATACCTTAGCTCGCAGATAGGCGAGGGCTTGATTTTCGACCTGCGGTGCGCGCTCTTCCGGCATTTGCAGAGCATGTCGCTTCGCTTTTTCACGAACACCCGCACCGGCGAGCTTATGTCACGCCTGAACAATGACGTGGTCGGCTCGCAGAGGGCTATTTCGGGCACTATTGTTGAGATCATCTCTAACGCGGTTACGCTGATCTTTACGCTTGCGATTATGCTGTCGCTACAGTGGCAGCTTACCTTGCTGTCTATCGTTATTTTGCCTGTGTTTATTATCGCTTCGCGGCGAGTGGGCACTTTGCTTCGTGATGTTGTGCGCAAGCAGTTGACGCTCAATGCCGAGATGAACGCGATGATGAACGAGACGCTTAATGTGAGCGGCGCGTTGCTGGTGAAGATATTCGGCAGGGCAGACGACGAGAACGCCCGCTTCTCCGACCGTGCCTCGAAGGTACGCGACATGGGTATCCGGCAGGCGCTTATCGGACGCTGGTTCTTCCTGGGATTGGGGCTGGCAGGCTCGATTGGCATGGCGCTGGTGGCATGGGTTGGGGCTAACCTTGTTATAAGCGGGGGTGGGTTTACGATAGGAACCATCGTGGCTTTTATTTCATACCTGGGGCAGTTATATGGGCCTCTCGGCTCGTTGAGTAATGCGCGGGTCGAGTTTGTTACATCGATGGTTAGTTTCGAGAGGGTGTTCGAGGTGCTTGACCTTGAGAGGGAGATACACGAGCAGCCTGGGGCGGTGGAGTTGGACAATGTCAGGGGGCGGGTGGAGTTCGACGGCATATCGTTCAGCTACGTTGTGGGAGAAGGATTGCCTGGGGCTGGTGCGGCCCTGTCCGAGGTAGAGCGATGGGGGCAGGCTCCGGTGGCGACTATGAGCCTTACCGAGCGCAAGAAAGCGCCTGTTGGGGTGAATGGGCTGGAGGATGGAAGCAGTAACGAGCCCCTTGCGGAGATTTCGTCTGATGAACCAGTGGAGGTCCGATATGCGCTGCGTGATGTAAGCTTCTCGGTCGAGCCGGGGCAGCTTGCGGCGCTGGTTGGGCCGTCGGGCGCGGGTAAGACTACTATTACCTATTTGCTGCCGAGGCTGTACGATCCGACCGAGGGGCGAATCTCTATAGACGGCAATGATATACGTGAGGCGACGCTTGGTTCGCTTGCGGAGCAGATAGGAATGGTCACTCAGGAGACGTATCTCTTCCATGATACGATCCGTGCCAACCTACTTTACGCTCGTCCTGATGCCACGGACCGGCAGATGGTTGATGCAGCGAAGGCCGCGAATATCCACGACTTTATTGCTTCGATGCCGGACGGGTACGACACCATCGTGGGCGAGCGTGGCTACAGGCTCTCCGGTGGTGAGAAACAGCGTATTGCTATAGCGCGAGTGCTGCTGAAAGACCCCCGTATCCTGGTGCTGGACGAGGCTACGTCATCGCTCGACTCGCAGTCGGAGGCGCTTATACAGGCAGCGTTGGAGAGGCTGATGGTTGGGCGTACCTCTATCGTGATTGCACACAGGCTGTCTACGGTGCTGGCCGCCGACGTTATCCTGGTGATGGACAAGGGTCGCCTGGTGGAACGGGGCACACACGCCGAGTTGTTGCAGCAGGATGGCCTCTACGCCGAGCTTTACCGGACGCAGTTCCGTAACGCGGAGAAGGCTGAGGCGGTTCCGGCGGGTATTTAGAATTCATTTATAAATCCTAATAATGGTAATATGTCCCTTCCACTTTTAGGCCATTGTTTGCCCATAAAAGTTGTGATAATATTATTATAGTGTGCATCTACAACTAGAAAAGGTTGACGCGTGGAAGGATGCTTCTATGAGTTTATTGTCAGAACTAAAGCTCTTGCTCGTCTTTGTCTTAGCCACTATCTTCTATATCGTATTTCTCGGCATCTTGTTACAAGATTGGGGTAGGGCTACTATTCAAGGCATTATGTGGGGGGTTTTATGGCTATTGTAATGCCAAGAGTTTGGGATTGGATGGCTGAAAGGCACATAAGGAAAAACAAACAAGATAAGTGAGTAGCTGCACAATAATCCATAAGCTTGTGCTGACTCCTCTAGCAGGACCAGTCGTTGACTAAGACACATTGGCTTTCTCGTTTCATATTAGGCTTTTGAAAGGAACTCCTAAGATTTCCTTTCGGCAATACTCCTGACGACTGATTGACCTGGGTGAATTTATACGCCTATAATAGAACACCTATGAGCAGAATCCGACCTAGTATCATAAACAACAATTCCAGCCAACAGCCTTTTAATCAAGAGGAAAAGAGGCCTGGCTAGTTCTGTCTGCACGTAAGACTAAATAAAAAGACCCGCCGGACGCGAGAGGTCCGGCGGGTCTTTTTATGCGGGGCGAGGGAAAGTGAGGAGGAATGGATAGCAACCTGTGGTTTTCGGGGCTGTTGATTGGGTTCAGCATCGCAGCCCCGGTTGGACCGATTGGGGTGCTTTGTATCAAGCGCACTCTCAATCAAGGGCGTATTGTGGGGTTAGCAACCGGATTAGGTGCCGCCACAGCAGACGCGCTATATGGACTGGTCGCGGGCCTGG